>JBFZEN010000191.1:0-5869 GCA_041306805.1 bacterium | reverse complement strand
ACATGCAGAATTTCACCCTTCTCAAGGAAGTCGGAAAGCTGAAAAAACCCATCCTTTTAAAACGCGGTATGGCCGCGACCATTGAAGAATTGTTGATGGCCGCCGAGTACATCATGTCAGGCGGCAACCCCAACGTGATTCTTTGCGAAAGGGGCATCCGTACCTTTGAAACCTACACCCGGAATACCCTTGATATTTCAGCCATCCCAGTCGTTAAAAAAAGGAGCCACCTCCCCATTTTCGTAGACCCCAGCCACGGAACGGGGAGACGCGACAAGGTGGCCCCAATGGCCAGGGCGGCCGTGGCCGCCGGGGCGGATGGATTGATCATCGAAGTGCACCACCAGCCCGAGCAGGCACTCTCGGACGGTCCGCAATCCATTTTTCCCGATCAATTCGCCGCACTGATGGAGGAATTGAAGACCATTGCGTGGGCCATCGGCCGCCGAATCGGCGTGAAAGGCCAGTCCCCCCATGGCGGCGTTTAAAAGAATATCCATTATCGGATTGGGCCTGATCGGTGGATCCCTTGCTCTGGCGATTAAAAGGAAGATCCCCGGGGTCACCGTCAGCGGCGTGGCCAGAAAAAGTGTTCTCGATGAAGCGGTAAAACTGGGAGCCATTGACAAGGCCTTTTCCAGGGAAGAGACCCGGCAGGCCGTCGAACAGTCGGAACTGGTTTTTCTCGCCACACCCATCGACGCGATCTTCGATCTTCTGCCCCTGGTCGCGGCCCATGCGGCGCCGGGCACCCTTGTCACGGACGTGGGCAGCACCAAAAAACTGATCCTCGAGGCGGCTGCATCCTCTTTTCCCCGCGACCGATATTTCATCGGGGGACATCCCATGGCCGGGGCCGAGGGACGGGGAATCGGCTGGGCCGACGCCCTGCTTTTCGAGAACGCGGTGTATGCATTGATCCCGGACGAGAACACGCCCCTGCCCCTGGCCCAGCAATTGGGGGATTTGCTGGAACAGATCGGGGCCAAGGTCCTTTTCATGAGCCCTTCACTGCATGACAAAGTGGCCGCGGCCGTCAGCCACCTGCCGCAGGTCACAGCCGTCGCCTTGATGAATCTCGTCTCCGCCCATCAGAACGATTCCCCGCATTTTCTCAGGCTGGCCGCAGGGGGATTCCGCGACATGACGCGCATCGCCTCCAGCCCCTATTCCGTCTGGAAGGATATACTGAAAACCAACCGCGAGGAAATTCTGTCGACGATCGATGAATTCATCGGGATACTCGGGGAAATGCGTTCCAGAATCGGTCAACCCGGCATGGAAACCCTTTTCGAAAATGCGTCCAGACACAGGCTTTCCATTCCCAAAGACACGAAGGGATTCCTCAAGCCCCATTACGACGTTCTTGTCCGCGTCGAGGACAAACCGGGCGTGATCTCAACGATATCGACCGCCCTGTCCGGAGAATCGATCAACATCAAGGATATCGAAATTCTGAAAGTGCGCGAGGGAGAAGCGGGCACGCTGCGTCTATCCCTTGAAAGTCCCGAAATGCGCGATCGGACCCTTCAACTGCTGAACGCCATCGGCTATCAGGCAAAAACGGCATAGGACCGGGAATGACAAGAACCATTCATCCGGTGAAATGCCTTCGGGGATCCATCCGCGTTCCGGGTGACAAATCCATTTCCCACAGGGCCCTGCTGCTGGGCGCGCTGGCTGAAGGAGAGACGCGTGTAGCCAATTTGTCCACAGGCCAGGACGTGGCGAGCACCAGAACATGCCTGAACCGCCTGGGTGTGCCCACGGACATGCGAGACGGACATCTGATGGTCCGCGGCAGAGGGCATGGTCTTGTTTCTTGGGAAGGCGAACTGGATGCCGGCAATTCTGGAACGACGATACGGCTCCTTTCAGGAATTCTGGCCGCCCAGCCTTTCACCTCGAGAATCACGGGCGACGCATCGCTTCGCCGCCGGCCCATGGAACGCATCGTCGCTCCCCTGCAAAAAATGGGGGCCCTGATCAAAACCGCCCCCGGCGGAACGGCACCCCTTGTCATTCAAGGTCGAATCCTGAAGGGAATCGACTACGCTCTTCCCGTGGCCAGCGCCCAGATCAAATCATGCGTCATCCTGGCAGGACTTTGCGCCCGCGGCGTGACGCGCGTCTCTGAACCCTCCCTGTCGCGCGATCACACGGAGAGGATGCTGCCGGAATTCGGCGTCCCCGTTTTGAGGGACGGCCTGACGGTGCAGGTTCAGGGACAAGCCGGCCTGACGCCCGGCGAAATCGACGTTCCGGGGGATCTGTCATCCGCGGCTTTCTTCATCGTCGCCGCTTCCATTGTTCCCGGCTCGCATCTCGACATTCAAAACGTCGGAATCAATCCGACCCGTTCCGGCATCCTGGATGTTCTGCGAAAAGCCGGCGGGAAAATCACCGAGAACAATCCGAGAATCCTGAACGGCGAACCCCGTGCCGATTTGCAGGTCAGTTTCAGCGGTCTCAGGGGAATCAAAATTTCCGGAAACATGATTCCGAAAGTCATCGACGAAATTCCAATTCTGGCCGTACTCGCCACGCAGGCTGAAGGCCAGACCGTGGTCAGGGACGCCAAGGAACTCAGAATCAAGGAAACCGATCGGATTGCCGCCATGGCCGACAACCTGAAGGCCATGGGCGCCGTCATCGAAGTATTGGAGGATGGCTTCGCCCTGAAAGGACCTCAGCGCCTGAAAGGGGCGAAAATCGACTGCAGGAACGACCACCGGATCGCCATGTCCTTTTCGATAGCGGGATTGGTCGCGGAAGGAGAAACCGACATACTCGACCCCCAATGCGTGGACATTTCCTATCCCTCATTCTATTCCACACTTGAGAAGGTGATGGATGGCTGATCTGCTGGAAAAGAAATATTGCGTCATCGGCCACCCGATCGGGCACTCCCTTTCCCCTCAAATACACGGTACGGTGTTTCGCTTCTTCGGACTTGATCTGGAATACGGCGCCGTGGATGTCCACCCTGATCACCTGGCCGGTTTCGTCCATGATTCCCGTTTGAATAAAAGGCCTGGATTCAACGTGACCATTCCGCACAAACAATCGATCATTCCCTTTTTGGATGAAACGGACGCTTTGTCAGGACGGATCGGCGCAGTGAATACCGTCGTGTTGCAAAAAGACCGGCTGATCGGTTACAATACCGATGTACAAGGGGCGGCTGCCAGCCTGAAAAATTCGGGACTGAAAACCGGCGGATCGGCCTTTATTCTTGGAGCCGGAGGAGCGGCCCGGGCTGTTTTTGAAGCCCTCGCTATGCTGAAAATCTCCGAGGTCATGATATCTGACCTTCAAGCCGACAGGCTATCAGATTTTAAAAAACAAATTCAACAATTGCATCCAAATATGATAATTCGCGTGTCTTCGATAGATAGCCCGGAACTGATAAGGTATGTTAAATCCGTATCTGTTTTTGTCAATGCGACTCCCGTGGGAATGTGGCCAAAAATGGAATCCATGCCTTTCGATCCTTCGCTATTATCCGGTGATGCCACGGTGTTCGATCTGGTGCCCAGGCCTGTCAATACCCTGCTGTTGAAAAAGTCCTCGGAATTGGGCTTGAAAACCGTGCCGGGTATTCAAATGCTCATTGCCCAGGCCCTGGAAAGCGATCATTTGTACCTGAACAGGCCCATTCCGGCATCCCTGCACCAAACCATCGAACAGGACATGTTCCGGCTTTTGGAGGAAAAACCAGGTGTTTAAAATGCTCACTGCAGGCGAATCTCACGGCAGGGCCCTCGTGGCCATACTCGAAGGCATGCCGTCGGGTGTTCCCATCGACAGGGAAAAAATTGACCTTCAAATGAAAAGACGCCAAGCCGGTTTCGGGCGGGGCGGAAGAATGAAAATTGAATGCGATGAAGTGAGCATTCTTTCCGGCATCCGTTTCGGTAAGACCTTGGGCAGTCCCATCTCCATTTTACTTGAAAACAAGGATTGGCCCAATTGGAAAGAACGGATGGATCCTTTCGAGGGGAACGATGCCGAACCGGTCTGTGTTCCGCGTCCGGGACACGCCGACTTCGCCGGAGCCGTCAAATACGGGCATCAGGACATCCGCAACGTCCTCGAAAGGGCGAGTGCGCGCGAAACGGCCATGCGCGTGGCTTTGGGGGCCATCCTCCGACAGTTTCTGGAGTGTTTCGATGTATGGATAGGGAGCCATGTGATCCGTATCGGTTCCGAGGAGACCAGGACCACTTTCGTCGGCGCCTGCGACCCGATGACGGAATACAGCATTGCCCAGATCAGGTCCATTTCCGAAAAGGCGGACGCCTCCCCCGTCCGGTGCGGAAACCCCGAGGCTGAAGACAAAATGATAAAAACCATCCGGTCGGCCATGGAAGCGGGCGATTCGGTGGGCGGGATATTCGAAACGGCCGCTTTGAACGTTCCGCCGGGTTTGGGCAGTTATGCCTTCTGGGACAGGCGCATGGATGCCATGATCGCTGCGGCCTTCATGGGCATTCCCGGTATCAAGGCCGTCGAAATCGGCGCCGGGTTTCAGTCGGGGCAGACACCGGGTTCTGAATTCCATGATGCGTTTTTCATCGGGAAAAACGGCGCCGTCCATCGCCGGTCCAACCGCGCCGGAGGCATCGAAGGCGGCGTGACAAACGGCATGCCCGTTTTGGTCCGTGCAGCCATGAAACCGATCCCCACCCTGACGAAACCATTGCCCTCCGTCCATATGGCCGGACGAACCGAGGTGAAGGCCCATCAGGAGAGATCGGACGTGTGCGCTGTTCCCGCCGCTGCGGTGGTCGGCGAGGCCATGCTGGCCATGCAGTTGGCCGGCGCATTTCACGAACGTTTCGGCGGCGATTCGTTGGACCAGATCAAGAAACACGTGAACTCCCATGACCAGCCGTAAAACCAACGTGTACATCATGGGCTTCATGGGCTGCGGAAAAACCAAGATCGGAAGCCTGTTGGCGCGGAAATTGGAATTTTCCTTCATCGACACCGATATGACGATCGAGGAAGAGAGCGGCATGCGCATCAACGAAATATTCGATAACGAAGGTGAATCGGGTTTCCGCACCATGGAAAAAAACCTGGTGGAACGGATTTCACGCCTGGAACACCGGGTCGTTTCGCTCGGGGGCGGAACCGTGATCGACCGGGAGAACTGGCGCCTGATCTCGGAATCGGGCACCACCATCGCCCTTTCCTATCCGCCCGAAATCATCTCCTTACGGCTCGAAAATAAAAAAGACCGCCCCCTTCTGAACGCCTACGGCGGAAAGGATCGTCTGGATCGTATCGCCGCCCTGATGACCGAACGCGAATGCTATTACCGCAAGGCCGATCTCTTCCTGCATTTGAACCGGGAGGTCGAACCCGGCCGCATCGTGAGAGCGGTGACGGGATATCTGCAGGAGCGGACATGAAATCGGTTCGCGTCGATCTCGGCAATAGAAGCTACTCCATCCTGATCTCGTCCTGCCTGCTCGGCCGATTCGGTGCCCTGATGCGCGAGCATGGGGCGCCCGGTGACTTGTTCATTGTGACCGACCACCACGTCGGTCCGCTGTACGCCGAAGGGGGTGTCGTCAAGTCGCTGATTGAATCTGATTTCAGGGTTGAAACCTGCGCCGTTCCCGCCGGCGAATCTTCCAAGTCAATCGAAACGGCCCTGGGCCTGTACACGCGCCTGATCGGTTTCGGCCTGAAACGGGACGGATGGATTGTCGCCCTGGGAGGGGGCGTGGTCGGCGATTTGGCCGGTTTTGTAGCTTCCACCTATCTGCGCGGCGTTCCATTCGTGCAGATTCCCACCACCATTCTCTCCCAGGTCGATTCAAGCGTCGGCGGTAAAGTCGGCGTCAACCACCCCTTG
>JBFZEN010000190.1:0-3777 GCA_041306805.1 bacterium | reverse complement strand
GGCTTTTCTTCTCCACCTCTTTCTGTTTTCTGCAACGTTGTTTCTGTTCCTCCGTCTTCCGCTGATAGTCACTTACCTTCTGGCGCAGATCTTTGACTGTACCTTCGTCGATTGCCTTTTTTTCCCTTTCAAGCGACTTGATGTCCTCCGAGATGTGGAATGCCTGATGACGCCTGGCCTTTGACAGCGTTTCCAACTCCTCTTCAACTGCCTGCTTTTCGTCGGACAGCTTTTTCCACAAACCGCCCGAATATTCCCTGTCGATTTGATCGAAAAGCTCATCGAGTCGTTTCAGTTTTCCCTCAATTTGATTTCTAAAGTTGATTTCGCCTTGGTCTTTCCCGATGATGGTTCCGTTCTCGACATAGGCTGATTGGATTGTTTTTGAGATGGCTTTAGAATTCAAAATGCGGTCAAGCAGGCCCACCCCCGACAGAAAGCGGGCGATGGACGCCTTGTCCGCGCCGGATTTGGACAGGTCCGCCTCGGCCCCCTTCACCACGAGCAGCCGGGAGAAATCCGGAGGCAATCCCGCATCCGCGGCATCCAGGAAGTCTTCGATTTTCTTTTTTAAAGAAGGTGAAAAGGACTGCGCCTTGGCGTCCAGCCCGTCCACGGTCACCCTGCCGTTTCCGTTGAAATCGCGCAATCCCCATTCCTTGGAGTTGCGGAAAAGCGACTTCACCAAAAACTCGACGAGACTGGTCTTGCCCTTCTCGTTTTTTCCGAAAACGAGGTTGAACAGGCCGGGTTTGAAGGCAATGCCCTTCTCGATCGGACCCAGAGCGCTGACGGCTATTTCAGTGATGCGTACGGACATGGCTGTCATGCTTCATAAATCGCCCGCAGGGCGTGGATGAAGGCCTCATCTCTGGTCGGTGCGCCCGCATCGGCCGGCCACGCCATGGAAGCGATTTGTTTCCGGACCAGCTCGGCGAGGTCCGCCCTTTCCACGTCGTCCGAAACGGATACCTCCGACAGGTCGGGTTCCCCGTCAGGATAGAACCGGACGCCCTTGAAATATCCGGATATGGTTTTGGCCAGCTTCTGTTTGTCCGATGTGTATCCCGATACGCGAAGCCTCAAAGACACTTTCTTCCTTTCACCCGCCGATATATTCCAGACCTTCGTCATGGATTCCATTGAGTCGAGTGCCAGTTTCTCCTCGTTCTCCGCCGGAACCACGACCATGGTTTGGTCGAAAAACAGAATGTCGGCGTCCACGTTCTGGGGTTTCACCCTGCCGGTTTCAGTGTCGAGCACCAGAAACCGCCTTCGGCCCGTTTCCGTGATGTCGAGACCGCAGGGGGAACCGGGGACATGGACAACGCCTTGGTCGAATGGCTTGTGAACGTGGCCGAGAACGGCTGAAGCCGGCTTGAGCGTTTCCACGTCGACGCGCGTCATCGGCATGTACAACCCCGGTTCGGCCGGATTGGGTTCGCGCAGCGCCCCCGTCCAGTCGCCGTGACCGATCAAAATCCACTGGTCCGGGCGGCACTCCGATTCAAATTCCGTGAGCGCCACGCCCATGTTTTTGTCCTTCTGGTAGGGCATGAAAAGCACGGACAAGCTGAGAAGGTCGAATTTCTTGAGTTCGGGTTTTGAATAGACGGTGACATTCTCGGCCGTGAACGACCTGGCCGTCAGATTTGAATCGTGGTTTCCGGGCAGAATGTGGAAATGGACGGACTGATGCTTTTGTTCGCGGCACACCTTCTCGAACTCGGCCGTGTTTCGCGCATCCTCGTCGAACAGGTCGCCCGCGATGATCAAGTCGCCGATTTTTTGCGCGGCCATGCTTTGGAGAATGTCTTCAAGTGCATGGAATCGCTCGGGGTTCGCATCCCGGGAAGTCAGATGGAGGTCGGCTGTGACGGCAACAGGCATGGGCGGATCCGTGTCATGGAATGGAATGTAAAAATGTATAGATTTCGCGAGAGAAAAGCAAGAAGTAAGGTGAGTTCAAGGTGCGACGCACTTTCAACTGAATGATAAAATATTTATCCAAAGTGCAAAAAGTACGCCGCACCGGGTCGTGCTGAAGTGACCTCGCATCCCAATTTCCGCTTGATTCTTAATGATTTTTAGCCCAAATTATTCATACAATGAGACGCGTCGCACCTTTTCATCAAGAAAGGCTTTACATGTCCATCGGCCCATTACGAAAACAAACGCCGCTTCAAACGGCCGTTCTGATTTTCTCGACCGCAGCCGCGGCGCTGCTGCATTCCGCCGCCGCTCCGGACCCGCCTAAAATGTTCGAACAGCAATTCTTCGTCATGGGCACCACGCTCACGTTCACGGGCTATCCCGCGGACGCGCTTTTTCAGAACGCCGTGGACGCCGCATTCATGGAGGTGGAGCGCCTGAACGGCGTCTTTTCATTCCACGATAAAAACAGCATGCTGTCGCGCGTCAACCGGTCGGGCAGAACCGGAGCCGGGGTGACCGATGAATTCATCGGGGTGCTCGAACGCGCCCGCACCCTGTGGAAGCTCACGGACGGCGCTTTCGACCCCACGGTGGGCCCGCTGATGCGGCTGTGGAAACTGGATAATTTGAAGGGAAACATCCCCGCCGATGAGCAGATCCTCATGACCCTTGCCATGGTGGGCATGGACAAGGTCAAGGTCGAAGACCGGAAGGTGATATTGACGCGGGCGGGCATGGCCCTCGATCTCGGCGCCTGCGTCAAGGGTTACGCCGTGGACTGCGCGACCGCCGTGATGCGCGGCCGCGGTCTGAACAATTTCATGGTCAATCTGGGCGGCAACATCTACGCCTCGGGCGTCCGTCCCGACGGCATGCCCTGGAAAATCGGGCTTAAGGATCCGCGCGATGAATCGGCCATCAACGGCGTCATTCAACTGTCGAACGAAGGAGTGGCCACCAGCGGCGATTACGAACGCATGTTCGTGCACAACGGGAAGCGCTATTGCCACATCGTCAATCCCAAAACGGGATATCCCGTCGAAAACATGGCAACCGTGACCGTGATCGCCCGCGACGCATTCACCGCGGACCTGTTCTCCACCTCCTGCTTTCTGCTCGGTCCCGGCCATCCCCTCGTGGACGCGGACCTGTCCGGCGTGCTCTACGGGAAATGCACCGACACCGGCGGGCGGCGCATCGTCTATTCAATGACATCCGACTTCACGGATCGCCTGCTGGAAAATAAATTCGAAAATACGGCTCCAACGCCTGAACCCTGAAGGAGGCTATGATGAATGATGTTCAGACCCGGCGCGATTTTTTGAAACGCAGCACGGTCGCGGGAGGCTTCTGCTGTGCTTTTTTTTGCGCCAACCGGCTCCTGTCAGCCCGGAACGGCACCCATACGGAAAAGGGCGAGGCGGCATGAGAAAATGCGCGATGGCCAACGGCATGGAACCGTGCGTCCAGTGCAAAAGCCTTCAGTCATGCGGCGATGATTTCTGGAAATAATGGCCGGAAATTCGCACCAATGCCGTTCAACTGCAGAAGCAGTACCTGTCCCAATCCAAGAACGGCCTGAGGAAAATGAAAAAGAAAACAACCTGGCGGACAATTGTTTTTCGGCTTCGTGTCGCTGACGCTCATTTAAATCATATAAACCAGCCCGTCTAAAATCTCATCCCTTTTTGATTTTTAAATTTTTTATTTTCAATCTGGCATTTGATTACCAGTTTCCATCCGTTGCCGTGTCAGGGCGAGCATATGATTTCAATCTGTTTGGGCAGAATTTCCATATCGAGCCTTTTGCCGTCCACACACAGGGTTTCGCCGTCGGCATGG
>JBFZEN010000189.1:0-8777 GCA_041306805.1 bacterium | reverse complement strand
CGATCTTTTCCATTTCTGTTTTTCGAAGGGAATCCTCGGCGCTGTTCCCGACGTCCAATCGCACGAAGGCAGCCAGAATTGTTTGAAGCCGCCAAGACCACGCTCATGCAGCGGGGGGACGTTTCCACGGGCTGGTCCATGGGCTGGAAGGTCAATTGGTGGGCGAGGCTGCTCGACGGCAACCACGCGTACAAGCTCATTGCGGACCAGCTGACGCCGGTGCGGGTCGACAGTTCCGGTTCGCAAAGCGGGGGCACCTATTCCAACCTGTTCGACGCGCATCCGCCCTTCCAGATCGACGGCAATTTCGGGTGCACGGCCGGAATCGCTGAAATGCTTCTGCAAAGCCATGACGGCGCCGTGCACGTGCTGCCGGCCCTGCCGGACGCGTGGCCCAGCGGTTTCTTCAGTGGGTTGATGGCGCGAGGCGGTTTCGAACTGGCCGCCGAATGGAATGAAGGAAAGGTCACCCGGCTGGCCGTGCATTCGATGCTCGGGGGCAATCTCAGGCTGAGAACGTACGATCGACTCCGGCTGGAAGGCCGGGGAAAACCAAAAGAAGCGAAGGGGAAAAACCCGAATCCGTTCTACCGGTTGCCGGACGTGCCTGATCCGCTGATCTCTCCTGATGCCAGGCCGGCAAAACCCGTACCCGGGACATGCACCGAGTATGACATCAGGACGGAGGCGGGGAAAACATACTTTTTTATGGGAATGTAATGGAGTCCCCGGTGCGCATCCTTTTTTTCGCGGTCTTCGGTTTTCTGGCGGCATCGATGTTTTTCAACCGCATCTTTCCGCGTTTCGGATACACGTTTTCACACCGGTTCATCGGCGTCCAGATCGGGTTGTGCGTGCTGGCCATTTTTCTGCACGGCACACTGGCGTGGGGCCCGAAAGGCGCGCTGATTTTCATCGGGCTCAGCACCTCGGTCGGATTCGCGGCGGAATGGCTCGGCGTGAAAACGGGAATGGTGTTCGGACGATACCGGTACACGGAAAAGGCGGGTCCCAGACTGTTCGGGACGGTTCCCGTGTTCGTTCCTCTCATGTGGTGTGTCGTCACCTACATCGGGTTCTGGACAGCGGAGGCCGCAGGTCCAAATGGGGCGGCGCATCCCTTGTGTTTTGCGGGAATCGCCTCGCTTCTCACCACGGCATGGGACATGATCGCCGACCCGGTGGTTGTTTACGAAGGGGCCTGGATATGGAAGAAACCGGGGAGATACTGCGGAGTGCCGCCGGTTAATTTTACGGGATGGTTCACCACGGCGGCGATCATTTTTCTGTGTTTCATCGAAACGGGGGGGGAGTCTGTTTTTTCACCCGGCCTATCGGCCTGGATGGGCCTTCTTCCCGCCGCGGGTTATGTTATATTGGCAGGCGTTTTTTCAATGGCGGCATTCGAGCGGAAACTGATGCTGCCGGGAATAATCGGATCGGCCACGACATTGGCCTGTATGATACTGATCGCATTGAGGCTGAAATAGTCCGCGGCGCCCGGAATACGGGAACATGAAAATCAGAAATGAAAATTTTTATTGAAATGAACTATCCGG
The DNA here is from genome assembly GCA_041306805.1 of bacterium. Taxonomy (GTDB): domain Bacteria; phylum Zhuqueibacterota; class QNDG01; order QNDG01; family DTFT01; genus JBFZEN01. Next base: position 7,218 of record JBFZEN010000189.1, on the reverse strand, counting down.
TCGTATTCACGGATTGAACAAGACCGGGAAGGGCTCGATATTGAGAAGGCGGGCCGTCTTTTTCGCTATATCGGTGTTTTCCTGAAATCCGGTGAATGCTTCCGCACCGGGACCGGACGCCAACAACAGCACGGAGTCCGCGGTATGGTTCCTCGAATTCCACTCCACCTTGACCATGGATCCGTCCGGTCGGCCTTTCGTCACGGAGGCCCCTCCCGTCTCATGATCCGCCGTGACAAGAACCAGAGTGCCTCTGTGCGAGGCCGCAAAATCGAGGGCAAGCCCCACGGCGGCGTCGAAATCGATGACCTGCCTGATCGTTTTGTCCGTCTCGTTGTCGTGGGCTTCCCAGTCGATCTGGCTTCCTTCAACCATCAGAAAAAATCCCCCGGCGCCGGCCGACAAAAGCGTCATGGCTTTGACGGACATTTCGGCCAAAGAGGGTTCGGGCGGCAGGGTTTTCATGCCTTCGCGGGCGAACAGGCCCAGCAGCAGCGGGCTTTGGGATGCCATCATGGCTTCGCGCGTCAAGGCCACCTCATACCCTCTTGCGCGGGCCTCGGCAAGCAGATCGCGTTCGTCATTTCGTTTGCTGTTTTCCGCGGAATGCGGCTTGAAAAAATCGATTCCTCCGCCCAGAAGGACGTCCACCCCGTGTTCCAGAAGCTGAGCCGCTATTTCGGGCTGACCCCTTCTGCTGTCGATGTGCGACGCGAAGGCCGCGGGCGTGGCGTGGGTGATGCTTGAGGTGGCGACCAGGCCGCAGGCCATGCCGCGGCTCTTGCAGGCCTCGAGCAAGGTCGTCCATTTGTTTCCGTCGGGCGTCATGCCGAGCATGCCGTTCTTCGTTTTCCGGCCCGTGGCGAGGGCCGTGGCCGAGGCGGCCGAGTCCGTAACAAGCTTGTCCGCCGAACAGGTGCGGACCAGGCCCGTGACGGGCATCCTGTCCATCTGCAGCTTTCCGGAGATCCCCCCCCGGTGAAAGCGCGCGGCGTCCACGGTGTGGATGCCCATGCCGTCGCCGATCAATAGAATGACGTTTTGAACCGGAACGGGGGCATCGCCGGCACGGCTGTCCGGTGCCGGCAGGCCGTGATTCGCCAGGACGACGCAGAGCAGAAAAATATAAAAATCCGTTTTTTTGACGCGCATGGACCGATCCGTTTTTAGATATGATTGAATTGCAATTGCATTAATATAAAACATTCGCGTTTAAAAGGCAATCCCCATTTGGACTGGCGGGTCGGTTTTTGTATATTTCCCTGTCGGCATCGGGGAGGGGTGGAAATGAAAACGTGCGGAAATCTTCTCGCCGCGTGGCTGATGGCCGCGGCCTGCGCCATTCCGGTTCGTACGGAAGGGAAAGAACCAGTTGTCCTGCTGCGGGACGATTTCAGCGGGCTGCCGCCCGGCCTGTTTTCGGCGGGCGTCGTGGGAGCGCATGCCGAATACCATTACCATAGCGCGCTCGCGCCGAAAGGCCATTGGGCTGTCACCTGTTTCCGGAGCGACGGTTCCCAGAGGGCCTGGCGCGTACTGCGCGACGATACCGGAAAATCCGTTCTGTATCAATCCTACACGTCCACGGAAGAGGAAACGCGGTACACGCATCCCTTCGTCATCGCGGGGGACTCGCTGTGGTCGGACTATACCCTCACGGTCCGGTTTTCGCCCGAGACGGCCGGGGGACAGAGCGGGATCGTTTTCCGGTACCGGAACGATCAATGCTATTATTTTTTCGGCGTCCACGGAAACCGGGCCGTTCTTAAGAAAGTGGAATACAATGCAGGCTTCCGTACGGCCGCTGAAACCATTCTGGCCCAGACCGAATGCCTTTATCGCAAGGGCACGGAATGGAAGGCGACGGTGGAAGCAAGGGGCAGCCGCATTCGTGCCTGTTTGAACGGCGCATGGACGCTCGAAGCCGATGACGGGGCATTTCCAAAAGGCAAAATCGGTCTTCTGGCCGACGTGCCGACGCGCTATTACGAGGCAGTCGTCCGCACGACTCCTGCCGGGGGAAAGGCGTATCTGCTTTCGAGAAAGACGCGTTCAAATGAATCGGCCCTTCTTCGAAGCGGAAGTCCCCGCATGGTTCTCTGGCGGAAACTCGACACGAACGGTTTCGGCACGGGGCGCAACCTGCGCTTCGGCGACCTGGACGGAGACGGGCATATCGACATTCTGGCCGCGCAGGTTCTCCACCACGGTCCCAAGGACAGAAACAGCGAAACGGGCTGCCTGACTGCTTTGACTTTCGGCGGTCAAATGCTCTGGCAAAGCGGGAAGCCCGATCCATGGAAGGACAAGCTGACCAACGACACGGCCGTGCAGATACACGATGTGGACGGGGACGGAAAAAACGAGGCGGTTTACGCCCGCGATTTTGAAATCGTCGTCGCGGAGGGGGCCACCGGAAAAATCAAGTATAAAACGCCCACCCCCGATACGCCCGCGGAAAACGAGGGAGAATACAACGCATTCCCCCGCATTCTCGGCGACTGCCTGTATTTCTGCGACCTGCGCGGCACGGGTTCGCCGCGCGACGTCATTTTCAAGGACCGCTACAGGAATTTGTGGGCCTATAACGACAGGCTCGAACCGCTCTGGAATGCCCGGTGCAGGACGGGCCATTATCCGTTCGCCTTCGACGCGGACGGCGACGGCAGAGACGAGCTGGCGGCCGGATACTCGCTGTTCGACCACGACGGAACTCTCCTGTGGAGCCTCGATTCATCCCTTCAGGACCATGCCGACGGCATCGCCGCCGTCCGGCTCGGCGGGCCGGGAGCGGCTCCCGTGATGATCAACGCGGCAAGCGATGAAGGCATGCTTTTCATCGATTTGAAGGGCCATATTCTGAAACACCATTACCTGGGGCATGTGCAGAACCCCTCCACCGCCGATTTCAGAACGGACCTGCCGGGACTGGAAACCGTCACGATGAATTTCTGGGGCAACCAGGGAATCGTCCACGTTTTCGACGCGGCGGGAAACGTCCTCTTTTCATTCGAACCGTTCCAGCAGGGAAGCATGCTGCTGCCTGTCAACTGGACGGGGAATCCCCCGGAGTATTTCGTCCTTTCGGCGAACGTGGACGAGGGGGGGCTGTACGACGGACGAGGCAGAAAGGTGCTCGATTTTCCGGCGGACGGCCATCCGGACCTGTGTTTTGCGGTGCTCGACCTGACGGGCGACTGCCGCGATGAAATCGTGGTCTGGGATTCGTCCGAAATATGGGCGTACACTCAAAGCGACAATCCGAAAAGCGGCAGGCTGTACAAGCCGGTACGGAATCCGCTGTGGAACGAGTCCAATTACTCGGCGCGGGTGTCGCTGCCCGGGTGGACGGAATGAAGAGCGAATGGAACGCGGATTCGGCGGATTTAAAAACAGATTTACACGGATAAGGATAACATGTTAAAAATAATGATTTATTTAGAGAACGCCATTAATGGGTATAGAGATGAAATGGGAAAAACCCTGTCGAAATCCATGGCCATGAGATTCTATCCATTCTTGTTTCTGGTTATCTGCATGCAGGCCGTCTCCGTTTTTGCCCAATACAAGTCCATTCCAGCATTTCCCGGAGCGGAGGGATTCGGCGCGGACACGCCGGGCGGGCGCGGGGGAAAGGTCCTTTTCGTGACCAGCCTCGAAGATTCGGGCGAGGGCAGCCTGCGCGCGGCCTGCGAGGCCGAAGGACCGCGCATGGTGGTTTTCCGCGTGTCCGGACTGATACGGATCGAGACACCCATCGAGGTTGTCAATCCCTACATGACGCTGGCCGGGCAGTCGGCCCCGGGCGACGGTGTTTGCCTGCGCGACAGGACTTTTATGATCTCCACTCACGACGTGGTTGTCCGCTTTCTGCGCAGCCGACTCGGCGACGTGGTCGGCCAGCCCGAGGACTGCATTTCGGTGGGACGCGGGGCGCATCACGTGGTGTTGGACCACTGTTCGGCCACCTGGTCCGTCGACGAGTGCCTTTCGCTGGACGGCCGGGCGGGAAACGTGACCGTGCAGTGGTGCCTCATCGCCGAGGCCCTGGACCACAGCAAGCACCCGAAGGGCGAGCACGGCTACGGGTCACTGATGCGGGCCAACGGTCCGGTGTCTCTGCACCACAACCTGTGGGCGCACAACGACGCGCGCAATCCGAGGCTCGGCGACAATTACGGGCGGGCGCCGTATCCCTCATTCGATTTCAGGAACAACGTGATTTACGATTACGGGGAAATATGCTCGGGCGTCACCCAGGGCAGGTTCAAGGCGAATTACGTCGCGAATTTCATCCGTCCGGGTCCCGGCAGCAGGGCCAAGCACGCGATCAGGGTCGGCGCCCCGTCCGACATGGTTTTTTTCGTCGACGGCAACGTTTTCGACGGGGACGACGCCCAGACCATGGACAATACTCTGCTGTTCGACAAGATGGACATAAACGGGAAAAAACAAGTCCGGATTGCGTCCGCCCCTTTCGGAGCGCCGGAAATCGCGACCGTCACGGCGCGGGAAGCTTTTGAGGCGGTGCTCAATGGGGCGGGGGCGACCCGGCCCGTCCGCGATGCCGTGGACAGCCGCATCGTGCAAAGTGTGCGCGAACGCGAAGGCGCCATCATCAATTCGCAAAATCAAGTCGGCGGCTGGCCCGGGTACGGGCCCGCCGCGCCAAACGGGGACAGGGATGACGACGGCATGCCGGACGCATGGGAAAAAGCGCACGGATTGAATCCCGACGATCCGTCCGACCAGGACCAACCGGCCGGCGACACCGGATACACGAACCTGGAAATGGTTCTGAACAGTCTCGTCCGGTGACCGGTGTCGCAGGTTAAAAAAGAGAGGTGCAGCCATGATGAAAAAACCGATCTATATCACCAAATACGACAAAAAACGCCTGGAGGGTCTGATCAACGATGAACTGAGGAATGAAATAAAAAAGGCGAAAACCGTCGATTCGAAGGATATACCAAACGACGTCATCACCATGAACAGCAAGTTCAAACTGAAAGACCTCGATTCGAACGAGGAATCCATTTACACCTTGGTGTTCCCCGAGGAAGAAGACATTTATCAAAACAAAATATCCATCTATGCCCCAATGGGGATAGCGTTGATCGGTTACCGGGTGGGCGACGTCATCGAATGGCCCGTGCCGTGCGGCAAGCTGCGGATACAGGTGATGGAAATACTGTACCAGCCCGAAGCCGCGGGCGATTTTAATCTGTAAGCGGGAGGGGATATTGATTTCCAAAAGCGTTCAAGATCTACCGATATGGAGGCATAGACGAGGGGAAAATTCCATGGCGATCTTGCGCCGCGTTAGGAACTCTGGATAAACGAGGGGGCGAGAAAATGCATTACCGGGAACTCGGACGCACCGGCTGGAAGGTGTCGGCCGTCAGTTTCGGCACATGGGCCATAGGCGGCACCTGGGGCGAGGTGAACGACACGGATTCGATGGCCGCCCTGCACCGGGCCCTCGACCGCGGCGTGAATTTTTTCGACACGGCGGACGTGTACGGGGACGGCCGCAGCGAGCGCCTGTTGGCGCGGCTTCGAAGGGAAAGGCGTGAATCTTTCATTATCGCCACCAAGGCCGGGCGCAGGCTGGACCCACACACACCGGAAGGCTACAACCCGAAAAATCTGTCCTCATTCGTCGAGCGAAGCCTCGGGAATCTTGAGGCCGATGCGCTGGACCTGCTGCAGCTGCACTGCCCGCCCACCGCCGTGTACTACATGCCGGAGGTTTTCGGGGCGCTGGATGACATGGTGAAGTCCGGGAAGATCCGCCATTACGGCGTGAGCGTTGAAAAGGTCGAAGAGGCGCTGAAGGCCATCGAGTATCCGGGGGTGCAGTCCGTCCAGATCATTTTTAACATTTTTCGCCAGCGGCCGCGCGACCTGTTCTTCGGTGAGGCGCTGAAAAAGAAGGTCGGCGTTCTTGCGCGCCTGCCCCTGTCGTCGGGCATGCTGACGGGCAAGATGGCCCGAAACAGCCGTTTCGAATCGGAAGACCACAGGGCCTTCAACAGGCTGGGCCGGGCATTCGACCGGGGGGAAACGTTCTCGGGCATCGACTATGAGACCGGGCTGCAGGCCGTCGAAACGCTGCGCCCGTTCATCCCGGCCGGTATGACCATGGCGCAGGCGGCCCTGCGCTGGATTCTCATGTTCCCCGCCGTGACTTGCGCCATACCCGGAGCCAAAAAATCCGTTCAGGTGGATGAAAACGTTTCCGCGGCCGACCTCCCGCCGCTGGACGGTTCAGCCATGGCGGCCTTTGACGGTTTGTACAACGAACGGATACGCCCGCTCGTTCACCATTACTGGTGATCATGATCGACATCCCATTTTGAAGGAGGCCTGATGATGAAGAAAGTCCACCGGGTTGAGACCATGGCCGGAAGTGTTTTGTTTATCGTTCTTCTCCTTCTCGCGGTTATGCCGTGCGAACGCGCGTTTGGGGGCGGCCATTCCCTCAAACTAAACAGCTCCGGATACTTCGAAAAACGCGGGCTGAACGTTCTGGTGTTCAGCAATTGGTATGACGGCAATTTCAGCGACGCCAAGATCAGCGGCATCGAACTCATTCACCACGGCGTGCGCACGGCGACCAACGGCGACGTCAGGCTGAGCGCCACACCCGAACAGTGGTCCGAGATTCCCGGTCTCGTCGATCGGAAAACGGAAGCCGCCGCCGGCCGAATCGAAGTGACCCTGGCCTATCCGTTCCCTGCCGACCTTCGATACGTTATCCGGGTGGAGGCCATGAATGACGGCGTTTTGATCAGCGTCCACCTCGACCAGCCCCTCCCCGGATGTATTGAAGGCCGTGCCGGCTTCAACCTGGAGTTTCTGCCTTCGGCCTATTTCAGAAAAACCTATCTTATGGACGGCCGGGGCGGGGTTTTCCCCCTCCATCCAGGCGGTGAGAAGGATACCGCCGACACCATGGGCTGTCCGAAACCGATTGCCGCGGGAAAGAGTCTGGTCCTCGCGCCGGAAGATCCGGAGCGCCGCGTCACGGTCAAGGCCCTGGAAGGAGAACTCCTGTTATTCGACGGGCGCAACAACGCGCAGAACGGCTGGTTCGTGGTGCGCAGCCCCATTCCCCCGGGCCGGTCGGGCAAGGTCGTGGAGTGGTTTCTGACGGCTTCCGCCATGCCCGGCTGGATCAGGCCGCCCGTCATCGCCCATTCCCAGGTCGGGTAC
>JBFZEN010000188.1:0-6682 GCA_041306805.1 bacterium | reverse complement strand
CCATGGGTCCCGGATCGATATAGGCTTTTTCAAAGCGTTCATGCACGTTCCCGTCCGGGCTGATGACCTCGCGAACCGGCAGGCCGAAGGAGCGCGCGAAATCGAAGTCGCGCTCGTCGTGAGCCGGGACGGCCATGACGGCGCCGGTTCCGTACGAAGCGAGCACGTAATCGGCGATCCAGACGGGAACCGTTTCACCGTTCACGGGATTGACGCATGTGCTTCCCGTGAACACGCCCGTTTTTTCCTTCTCGGTGGAAGTGCGGTCGATTTCGGTTTCCTTCCGCGCCCGTTCCACATAGGTTTCAACCTCGTGCTTTTTATCAGGCGTGGTGAGAAGAGGAACCATGGGGTGTTCGGGCGCCAGAACCATGTAGGTGACGCCCCACAGCGTGTCCGGCCTTGTCGTGAACACCTCGATGGTCTCATTCCGGCCCGTGACCGGGAACCGTATCCATGCGCCCGTGCTTTTACCGATCCAGTTCCGCTGCATGATTTTGGTCTTTTCGGGCCAGTCGATCCGGTCGAGGCCTTCGAGCAGCTTGTCGGCGTACTGGGTGATTTTAAAGAACCACTGCTCCAGATCGCGGCGCGTGACTTCGGTATCGCACCGTTCACAACATCCCTCGACCACCTGTTCGTTGGCCAGAACGGTCTTGCAGGACGGGCACCAATTGACAGGGGCCTTTTTTCTATAGGCCAGTCCGTTTTTCAGCAGCAGCAGAAAGAACCACTGCGTCCATTTGTAATAGGAGGGATCGCTCGTGTTGATTTCCATGCTCCAGTCATACATGGCGCCCATGGACTTGAGCTGTTCGCGTATGGTCCGGATGTTGTTGGCCGTGGATGAGGCCGGATGCACCCCCTTTTTAATGGCGTAATTTTCGGCGGGAAGCCCGAATGCGTCATATCCCATGGGTTCGAACACATTGAAGCCCTGCATGCGCTTGAAACGCGCCCAGGTGTCCGTGGGTCCGTAATTCCACCAGTGCCCGATGTGCAGGTGATCGCCTGACGGATAGAGAAACATGACCAGGCAGTACAATTTCTTTTCCGATTCGTCCATCCGGGAGGCATAAAGATGTTTCTCCTCCCAGTATGCCCGCCATTTTTTTTCTATTTTTTTGAAATCAGGTTCCTGCATGGTTATCCTGTGCGATTGATTGAGGCGCTTTTTATAACCGTAAATTCAGGTAAATATAACCATTTCAATGCTAAAACAAAAGGAATTTATTCCCCCTGCTGAAGCATGCCGCAAACAGACAGCCCATCCCCGAAAAAAACAATGCCGAAAGGAAAAACTGAAAACCGAACGGCTGGGAAAACCTGAACCAATAGACAAGGGCGACTCCGCAGAAGAGCAGGGTGGTGACGACAAGCGTCAGGGGCATGTTCCGCTTCCTGAACACGGCGGCCCACACAAGTCCAAGGGGAAAAAAGAAAAGGTGGCAGAATGCAAGCCTGGCCGCTGCGTTTCTTCCCAGCCTCGTGATGACGGGCAGGTATGGAATGTCGGCCCTGAGTAAGGGCTTGAGGGGAACGCCGTCCAGGACCATGCGGACCAGCCCGTGGTCGAATGAAACCACGATATGGTGAATCGAAGTATCCTTCAGGGCGTTTTTCTGAACCAAAGCGATGCGCGATCCGTTCCATCCAGCCGCGGGGGTGCGCACCCTGAAGACGAGGGCGTCCATCTCCTGCCCCAGTGTAAAATTCCTCTCGTCGGGGTTTGTTGAAACCGTGATGATTCGCGCCGGTCCGGTTTGCTGAAGGGAAAGTGTTCGAAACCGGGCCTCGACTGAGAAACGCGAATCGGGACCGACGGCGTCCGTGATTTTTTCCGCCGGACCCGATTCCAGCAGGCTGCCGGTCCTGCGGTCGATCCGAATCCCCTTGCCTGCCGGCAGCCAATGAATATCCCTGCCGGCGACGTTCAGCGGAAAACCGGAACCGCCGATATCGTGAATCGTATCCCCTTGTCCCTCCTCGAAATCGAGGCAGACCACGGCCCCCAATTTTCTCCGCATCGATCGAAGACCGGGACCGTCCGGATTTTGGAAAAGTTCCACGGCGTCATGACCGGAAAGCGCTTTGGGATATACCGCCGCTGAAAATAGTTCTCCTTTCCAGAAACGGTCTTGTGTCGCCTCATTCCCCAGAATGAGCGGATAATCGGGACTCCATCCTTCAAGACGGCTGAAATGAGGCGGCATGAGAAGAAGGTAAGCCAGACCGGCCGTGTAGCATACCGCAGCCGCCAGGCGGACGGCAAACGGCTGGAACAGGTTCCTGAAAAAACCACCGATGCGCGAATGCCACTGCCATCGCATGGCGGTAAAAAAACCGAAAACGGCGCCCGCGCCGTTGGCCAGCAGATCGACGGCCGAAGCCTGACGGGGTAAAAAAAGCTGAACGGTTTCAACGACGAGACTGGTCGCCAATCCGGCTGACAGCGGAAGCAAAAACCATAAACCGCCGGTTTTGCGGCCGGGATTCATTTTCAATGCGAACAGAATCCAGCCGAGCGGCAGAAAGGCCGCAATGTTCTGGATCAGATCGGTGGGATCGATCGTGAAGAGGGCCCTCATCACGGCCACAGGGCCCCAACCGACAAACTTGTTCAGCCAGTATGTCGAAAACTCGTATGGAAAAAACGTCAGAACAAAGAGAGTCGAGAGAAACAGGCACAATAACAGGATTGTCTGAAAGTCTTTCTTGACATGCATTCCGCAAATCCTTATTTTTAACTAAAACCAATGGCAACCGGGAAAGTTTCATGAAAAAACAGAATGGCAAGCTGATCGTTGTGGGAGACCGCGTCCTGGTTTCACCGGACGAAGGCCAGGGGCGGACCGATGTGGGATTGTACCTGCCTCAAACCGTCGCTGACAAGGATTCCGTTCAAAGCGGCCGCATTGTCGAAACCGGCCCGGGCACCATGCTTCCCGACATTCAGGACAGCGACGAAGAGCCTTGGAAATCGAACCGCCGCGAGGCCCGCACCGTTCCCATGCAGGCCCGGGCGGGAGACTACGCCATTTTCATGCGCAAGGCGGCGGTGGCGATCAAGTTCCAGAACAAATCGTATCTGGTCGTCCCCCAGGCCGCCATACTGGTGTTGATCCGGGACCAGGAACCTGATGCGACGGAGTGAATTTGCCTGGCGTTTCCGGTGGGGTCGTTCAAGGGGAACCAGGGCATCCATTCCAGCTGTTTTCACTGATCGCCTGTTCTCTCCACATGGTTTTCCGGAGATCCGTCGAACGACCGGGACGACGGATTCATTCCACCCAGCGCTTCGGCCACGGCATCTCCCATTTCCCGCGTACAGCACGATTTTTCACCGGACTTCCCGGTATAGATATCAGCCGTCCGGTATCCTTTGTTGAGAACCTCCTCCACGGATTTTTCGATCATGAGGGCCGCCTGTTCCATCTGGAACGAGTAACGGAACATCATGGCTGCGGAAAGGATGGAGGCGAGTGGATTGGCCGTATTTTTCCCCGCTATATCCGGAGCGGAACCGTGCACGGGCTCGTATAAACCGACGCCTTTTCCCAGACTGGCGGACGGCAGAAGGCCAATGGAACCCGTCAGAACGGCCGCCTCATCGCTTAAAATGTCCCCAAACAGGTTTTCAGTCAGCAGGACATCGAAATGCTTCGGAATCCTGAGAAGCTGCATTGCGGTATTGTCGACCAGCATATGCTCGAGCTTTATTCCCGGGTACTGTTTTCCGATTCTGTCCACAGTTTTCCGCCAGAGTTGCGACGTCTCGAGCACATTGGACTTATCGACGGATACCACGTACTTACGTCTGTTGAGGGCGAATCGAAAAGCCTCTCTGGCGATGCGTTCAATTTCGGAAGTGCTGTATTCCATTGTATCCACGGCCCGCTCTTCCCTGCCCATGGTTTCGGTGAATTTGGGCTTTCCGAAATAGAGTCCTCCCGTCAATTCCCGGACCACGAGGATATCCACGCCGATGATCAGATCGGTCCTGAGGGTTGAACAGTTCTTCAAGGCTTCATATACCCTGACCGGGCGCAGGTTGGTGAACAATCCCAGCTCTTTCCGAAGCCGAAAAAGGGAAATTTCAGGTCGTCTTTCTTTGGGATAATTATCCCATTTGGGCCCGCCGACGGCACCGAGGAATACGGCATCGGCTTTCCTGCAGCTGTCGATGACGTCTTCACGGATGGGAACCCCGTAGGCGTCAAGGCTGATGCCTCCAGCCAGCAGTTCGAGAAAATCGAATGAAACGCCCGTTTTCCGGCCGGCGGTTTTCAGCACTTTGATCGCTTCCCGTGACACTTCCGGCCCGACTCCGTCCCCGGGCAGAACGATGATTTTTTTAGGCACGGGTCATTTCTCCTTCAGCATGCCCTGTTTTCTGGCGTAGGCGAACAGACCTCCGTCATGGACGATGTCCGCAACGTCGCCCAGCGGATGGAGCGGAAATGAACGCCCCCGCGTGATATTCTTCAGCCAATTTCCTTTTTCCGACAATTCGGCCTCATCCCCCGTCGCGAATTGGGGCACGATGTTCGCTTCGGTTTCGAAAGGAACGAGAAAACCGCCGTCCACGGCGTTTCTGTAGAATATCCGCGCATAAGATGCCGCCGCAACGGCGCGGATGCCCGCCGTATGCAGGGCGAACGGCGCGTGTTCGCGCGACGACCCGCAGCCGAAATTGCGGCCAGCTACGATAATTTGATAGTCCGAAACGGATTTGCCGTGAGCGATGAAGGGGATGTTCCCGTCCGGAAGCCCGGCCGAGCCGGCCGGGACGCCGGACAACGCATAACGTCCGTAAAGCGCCTTTTCAGCCGGATCGTCGAGGCTGTAGACCAGATGTTTCGCCGGTATGATCTGGTCGGTGTCCACGTCGTCGCCCAGCACATACACCCTGCCTTTGATTGTGTCTGACACGATCACCTCTTCCTGTCTGCGGATGCAGTCCCTTTTAAAGGCCATCCCGCTGGTTAAATACCCGCGGCGACCATGTCGCCGACCTGGGTGGTGGAATACCCCATCCTGCCGGCGCTCATGCTTTTCAACTTGTTCGCTGTGACGGCCATAACCGATTTTTCGACGGCATTCGCGGCTCCGGATTCACCGAGATGGTCGAGCATCATGGCGCCGCTGCAAATGGCGGCCAGCGGATTGATCACGTTCTGACCGGTGTATTTCGGCGCGGAACCGCCGATGGGTTCGAACATGCTGACGCCTTCCGGATTGATGTTGCCTCCCGCCGCGATGCCCATGCCCCCCTGCGTCATGGCCCCCAGATCCGTAATGATGTCCCCGAACATGTTGTCGGTGACGATCACGTCGAACCATTCCGGATTTTTCACCATCCACATGCAGGTGGCGTCGACATGGTAGTATTCACGCTTGATCTCCGGGAACTCCTTTTTACCCATTTCATGGAAGGCGCGCTCCCAGAGGTCGAAAACGTAGGTGAGCACGTTGGTCTTGCCGCAAAGCGCCAGGGTCATTTTTTTGTTGCGCCTGCGCGTGGTCTCGAATGCGTATCGAAGGCAGCGGTCGACCTGAAACCGGTTGTACACGCAGCTCTGTACGGCGATTTCCTGAGGCGTGCCCTTCATGGTGACGCCCCCCACGCCCGTGTAAATGCCTCCCGTGTTCTCCCTTACCACCACGTAATCGATGTCGGCGGGTGTTTTGTCTTTCAGCGGGGTTTCCACGCCGGGGAACAGTTTCACCGGCCTCAGGTTGATGTACTGGTCGAGTTCAAACCTCAGCCTCAGAAGGATGCCTTTTTCGAGGATTCCGGGTTTCACGTCAGGATGTCCGATCGCACCCAGAAAAATGGCATTGAATTTTTTCAATTCATCGGCGGCGGAATCGGGAAGCACCTCGCCCGTTTCCAGATAGCGCTTGCCCCCAAAATCAAAATGCGTGAATTGCATCGAAAAACCGAACTTCCGGGAGGCCGCGTCGAGCACCTTGATCCCCTCCCGGACCACTTCCCCGCCCGTCCCGTCGCCGGGTATGACCGCAATCTGATAACTCTTTTTACTCACCCTGATATCCTTTCTGTTTTCATCAATTACCTGGTTCTGCCTGTGACCTGAGACCTGCCCGCCTCGGTGTTCGCCTGGTTTATCCCCTTATCGGACTGCTCTCCTGTTGGGCGCAAAAGAATCTGATCATATCCTCGACGGTTACGACCTTCCCGTAGTATGGATTCGCTCTGCAGTCACGCAGGTTGCGACCGGTACGCTGTGCAATTTCAACGGCCAATTGCCAGTCGACATCATCCGGATCCACATTGAGATCTTTGTACAGACGATCGGATGGTCGAATCGGAAATGAGGGGCACCGGCCGAGCATGAACGCCTGCAACTGTTCAAATACGGCGCGGACCACCCAGCTGTCGAGTTCTCGCATCGGCAACGCTCTCGCGTAACTGCAAATCGACTCCCCTTTCCGAGTCCCTGCAACTTCCCGGAGGTGCGCCCTGAAACGGCGCTCTTCAATGACCACGACCAGCGCAAACACGGCGATGATGCCAAAAGAAGGAATGGGCCACTTCCAGATCATCCACGCATGCCAAATGACAAGGCCAGCGAGTGCTATGGAACCTATTATACGCCGCCACCATTTCACAGTCGGCGCGACAAATGGTGGCATGAGGCGTGACGGGCGTTGCATA
>JBFZEN010000187.1:0-4227 GCA_041306805.1 bacterium | reverse complement strand
AAGACCTATTTCACGGGCGCTTTTCCGTCGCTGTGCGGAAATACATCCACGTCGATGATGACGGGCGAAAACATACTCGGCGACGACATCGCCTACCTGCGCATCGTGGAAAACGAGATACGCGCCGTGAACGTCGAAAAGGGCATGTTCGGCATCATCATGGGCATCAATTCCAAGGACGATCCCATCATCTGGAAAAACCTTCACAGCCCGAATGAAATCATCTTTTCGAACGTGCTTCTGGCCGAAGACAAATCGGTTCACTGGATCGGCAAGGACGGCGAAACGCCGGAGAAGGGAATCAACCACGGCGGACCCTGGTTCCCGGGCAAAAAGGACGCCAAGGGCAGGGAGATCGATCCGTCCCACAAGAACGCGCGCTTCACGCTCGGCCTCAAATGCCTCGAGAACGTGGACCCCAACCTCGACCATCCCGGCGGCGTCAAGGTGGGCGGCGTCATTTACGGCGGGCGCGACTCCCGGGCCTGGATGCCCGTGCGGGAGGCCTTCGGCTGGGAGCACGGACTCATCACCATCGGCGCGGGCCTCGAGAGCGAAACCACGGCGGCCACGCTCGGCAAGGAGGGTGTGCCCGAACTCAACCCCATGTCGAACCTCGACTTTCTTTCGATCACGCTGGGCCGGTACATCCAGATCAACCTCGATTTCGGAGGCAGCGTCGCAGATCCGCCGAAAATTTTCGGGGTCAATTATTTTTTGACGGACGAGAACGGCCTTTTTTTGAATTACAAGACCGACAAGGCCGTGTGGCTTAAATGGATGGAACTCCGCTGCAACGGGGACGCGGACGCACTGAAAACGCCGGTCGGTTTCATTCCCCGATACGCCGATCTGGCCCGGCTGTTCACGCAGGCGCAGGGAAAAACCTACACCGAACAGGACTACGTCAAACAATTCACCTTGAGGGTTGAGGCATTCCTTTCGAAAATCAACCGGATTCTCGGTATCTACCGGACCCAGGTGCCCGACGCACCGCGGGTTCTCTTTCAAATCATGGAGAAGGAGATCGGGCGCCTTCAGGAGGCGCAGGCCCGGTTCGGCTCCATGATACCACCGTCGGCCTGGTAACTTGCCCCCCCATTCGGGGGAGAGGAGGATACTGTGGCGAACATCCTGATCGCGGACGACGAGGAACTCATCCGGTCCTTCATCAAACGCATCATCGAAGGTCTGGGGCACGAAGCCTTTCTGGCGGCCAACGGCAAAGCCGCTCTCGATATCTTCAAGAAGCAGTCTATCGACCTGTCCTTCGTGGACATACGCATGCCCGAAATGGACGGCCTGACTTTTCTGCATGAGGCGAAAAAAATCAAACCGGACACCACGGTCATCATCATCACGGGTTTCCCGTCGGCCGAAACCATCACCGAGACGGTCGAGGAAGAAGGCTACACCTATATCACCAAACCGCTGAGCGTGCAGAACATCGTCGATCTGATACAGAGGGGACTGAGCGGAAAGATGGAAACGTAAAAGGCGCTCATCACATTCCCGGCCCCCCGGACGGAATGCATTCAATTTCTTATTGTATATAAATATTTCTTTTATCTGATCTTTTTCCTTATTCATGCGACTTGTTAATTTTTTGTAACATTCTTTATTCTCTTGCATTTATCCCATCAACTTCCTTATATTGATCCTAATTTACCCGACGAAAAACCTAACCCATTGATTAACAGGTTTTTAAAAGGGGATGGGCCGTGCCCAGAAAAAAGCCGGAAAAAATGACGAAGAAACCAACCCGTTCTGCAAACGGACCGGTGAGCCGGCGCGGGGTCAAATCGAGGAAGATGGAAAAAGATAAAAACATCGAAACCGGACTGCACGAAGGCGCCACATTCAATTCCGCGCTTTTCGAATACAATCCCATCGAAACCGTCGTCGTGGACAGGAACGGACGCATCACGGCATTCAACCGCGCCAAACGCCATTCGGGGGACCGGCTTCCCGTGATCGGGATGGTGATGTACCGGGATTATGCGGCGAAACACCTGACCGACATGCACGCCGCGTTGATGGATTGCATCCGCGACAAAAAGACAAAAACCTTTCCCTCGCTGAAATACAACAACAAGTTCCTGCACATCACGCTGGCCCCCTTTCCCAACGGGGCCATGATCATTTCCCAGGACGTCACCGACAGCCGAAGATCCGAGGACGCGCTCCGCCGCAGCACCGAGCGTTATCAGGGCCTGTTCGACGGGGTGCCCGTCGGCATCTACCGGATGACGCCCAGCGGCCAGATCATGGAAGCCAACCAGGCCCTGGTGCAAATGCTGGGTTTTCCGGACCGCAACGCGTTGAAGGTCGTCAATATCGCCGACCTGTACGACGACCTCCCCGCGTTTTTCAACGCGCAGGAAGTGCTCAAGAAAAAGGAATTCATCCGCGATTTCGAGGTGCGGATTTTCAGGTTCGACGGCAGTCCGATCTGGATCAGGACCAACGCCAAAGCCGTCTTCGACGCCTCCGGAACCGTCCAGTATTTCGAGGGCATGGTCGAAGACATCACCGAACGCAAACTCATCCAGGAGGCCCTGGCCAAATCGACGCAGGAAAAAGCGCTCATTCTGGGAAGCCTTCTGGAGCTGGTGACCTACCAGGACAAAGACCGCCGTATCATCTGGGCCAACCGGGCCGTGGGCGAATCATTCGGTCAATCTCCAGAGCAGATGACGGGAAAGCGGTGCCACGACGTCTGGCAGAACCGTTCTGAACCGTGCCCTTCGTGCCCGCTCGACAAGATCATGGCCACGGGCCGCCCCCAGCAAAGCGAATCGACCACGCCGGACGGGCGCATCTGGCAAAAACGGGGGTATCCCGTGCGGGATGAACAGGGACAGATCACCGGCGTGGTGGAAGTGTCCCTCGACGTGACGCAGCAGAAAAAGACGGAAGCGGAAAAGGAAAAAATTCAGAGTCAGCTGCTTCAATCACAGAAAATGGAGGCCGTCGGCACCCTGGCCGGGGGCATCGCGCATGATTTCAACAACCTCCTGACCGCCATACACGGCTGCGTGGACCTCTCTCTCGCCCGCGCCCAGAACGACGAGGTGTTGTACAACGATCTCAAGGAGATCCAGTCGGCTGCGATGCGCGCCGCCGACCTCACGCGTCAATTGCTTCTCTTCAGCCGCAAAAATCTGAACCGGCTGGTCATGATCAATATCAACCACACGATCGACAATCTTCTGAAAATGCTGCATCGGCTCATCGGAGAAGACATCTCCATCAACACCTCCCTCGATCCGTCCCTGTGGACGGTGAAAGCCGACTCGAGCACGTTCGAGCAGGTCATTGTCAATCTCGCCGTGAACGCGCGCGATGCCATGCCCAGGGGCGGCCATCTCGCGATCAAGACCGAGAACGTGGTGCTCGACGAACTCTACTGCAAACTGGTGTCCGAGGCGCGTCCTGGATACTTCGTTCGGGTCACCGTGTCTGATACGGGAACCGGAATGAGCCGCGATACATTGCAGCATCTTTTCGAACCCTTCTTCAGCACCAAGGGGCCCGGCAAGGGAACCGGCCTCGGCCTTTCCGTCGTGTACGGCATCATCAAACAGCACGAGGGCTGGATCAACGTCTACAGCGAGCCCGGCCGCGGCACCGAATTCAAGATTTACTTTCCCGCCCTGTTCCAGCAGCCCGAATCGATACCGGAGAAACCGGTTTCCGCGGACGGACTCCAGGGAACGGGCGAGCGCATTTTGATCGTGGAAGACGAAGACGCCGTCCGTGAATTCTGCAGGCGCGCCCTTGAAAACAGCGGCTATGACGTGTCGGCCGTGTCGAGCGTGGACGAGGCCGTGTCGCTGTTCAGGAATGAGGCGGGCAAATTCGACCTGGTGTTCACCGACGTGGTGCTGCCCGACTCGAGCGGACTCGACCTCATTTCGGCGCTGACGGGCGAAAAAAAGGATTTGCGTTTTCTTTTGACAAGCGGATACACCGACACCAAATCGCAGTGGAAGACCATCAGCGAAAAGGGCTACGCCTTCCTGCAGAAGCCTTACGCGCTGGTCGACCTGCTCAGGGCCGTGAGAACGGAGCTTAAAAAGGAATAGACATTTTGTCGATACCGATTGTATAAAAAACGGCCTGCAGGTGATTCCTCGAGGCCGTTTTTAAATTCAAACCTAAATTGAAATAAAATCAAAGATCTGAAATCGTTGATCAGACATCTGACATCTCTTTGGACCATGT
>JBFZEN010000186.1:0-5223 GCA_041306805.1 bacterium | reverse complement strand
ATTCATCAACATCTTTGTGGCGGGATTTCTCATGGCCACCCATTACCAGAAGGAATTGGTCATGATCCAGCTGTCCGCGCTGGCCGTCAACGTTTTGCTCAATATCCTGCTCATTCCCAGGTACGCCCATGTCGGCGCTTCAATCGCCACGGTGGCGTCTTATCTGCTCGTATTGATAGTCGGTTTGTATCTGATGCATACGCGCATCTGCGGCCTCAAGGAGAAACGGTTCCTATTGAAAGGGCTGGCCGCGTCGATGGTCATGCTGGCCTATTTGCGGGTGGGTCCGCACAACGTATTTCTGGCCATCGGTTCCGCCGCTGCGGTTTACGGCGGGGTTCTGTTTTTACTCGGTGGAATCCGCGTCGAAGACCTGAAGCTGTTACGGCGGACGAATGCATAAGAACGGGGCATCCGCATGGACGTGTTAAAACGACTAAAACTTTGGTTTATCGGCAGGCCGCAGTGGATTCTGTCCGCCGCGGCGTTTTTTCTGAGACTGGCTTTCGCCTTCGGCTTCAGCCGGGCCGTGAGTTTCGACGAGCCGCATTACCTCAGGCTGGCCGGAAGTCTTTTTGAGAGGGGCCTGGGGGGGATGCTGCATCCCTATTGGCCGCCGATGTACCCCGCCTGCATCGCCCTCGTTCACGCCGTCGTTCCCGAACTGGAATGGGCGGGACGCATCGTCAATGCCTTGTCGTCGGCCCTGATGGTGCTCCTGATTTTCAGGATGGCCTCGGCTCTTTTCGGCAGAAAAGAGGCGTTGTTATCGGCGCTGGTCGCCGCGCTTTCGCCGCCATCGGCCTGGGCCGCGTCCACGGTCATGCCCGACAACCTGTACGCGCTGTTCGGCGTCGGCGGTATGATGGCCGGTTGGAAGGCGCTGGAAGGGAAAAAACCGTGGTGGTCGGCCTTCGCCGGGATGTTGTGGGGCGCCGCTTACATGACCAAGCCCGAAGGGGCGGGCTTTGTCATGATCTACGCCGCCATCCTGGCCGTCCTGTTCCTCCGGAAAAGGGAATGGCGGTGGATGGTCCGGGGCGCGGCGACCATCGCCGTCTTCGCGGCGGTCTCGCTTCCGTACCTGATATTTCTCAGGCAGACCACGGGCGCGTGGACGCTCTCGACCAAGGGTTCGGTCAACCAGCAGCTTGAATCGGCCGTGCTTCTCAACACCAGCGGCATGAAGGATCCCTTTTTCCACCTGACATCCGACAACCGCCATCTGCCCTGCGACATGGCCTACCATTTCGGCACCATTCAGGAACTGGCCCGATTGGACGCGGGCAGGCGGCACATCATTCGCCTGGCTTTTTCGGACTACGCGGTCAAATTCGCCAAGAATTTCTACCGGCTCGAGCGGTCGGCCATCCCCCAGATGTTCGGGCTGGCGCTGTTCGTTCTCTTCTCGCTCGGCCTTTTCGGAACGCGTTTCAAACGCGGGGATTGGCTCAAGATTTTATACGGGGCGGTTTTCGTTCTGTTATTCTGGTTCGCCGTGGTTCCCCTCTTCCACGTGAACGAGCGCTACCTGCTGCCGCTGTTCCCGCTGGCCATGGTTTTTGCCGGCAGGGGAATGGCCGTCATGGCGGAATGGACGTCGAAGAACCTGTCCCTGTGGAAATTGGTCTCCAAACGGGGGCTACGGTTTGCGCGCACGGGGGCATGGATTCTCGTGCTGGGCTGGATGGCCGCGTTTTTCTTCATTCCCGAATCGGCCAAGGTGTGGTCGGAGCGGCGGAGCGACGCGGACCAGTGGGGCCAGCCCGTGGAATTGAAGGAAGCGGGGATATGGCTCGGGGACAGGCTGGGGCGTCCGCCCGTCCTGATGAGCCTGAACAAGGCCGTCGATTTTTACGCCGGACAGTTCGACATGAGAAAGGGAGCCTCATTCTCGTATGATTCCATCGACAGAAACGTCGCCTACGCGCGGTTCCGCGGGGTCGATTTTCTGGTTTGCAGTTCCCGCTATCTCGGCTGGTTTTTCAACCTGAAGCCGCTGTTCGACGAAAACAGCCCTTCGCCCGAACTCGAACGGGTGTACGACAAAACGGACGGCGCCGGCATACGCACCGTCGCGTACCGTCTGGTTCCGCCGCGTGCGGCCGGAACGGGCGTGAGGTAAACCGGGTTGGCGGCGAAAAGGACGAAGTTCGGGCGCGGAACGCACGCGCGGGGCTTTCCATCCGTTCTGGCCGTCGTTCCGGCCTTCAACGAGGCCGGGGCCATCGCGGGCGTGGTGCGCGAGCTGCGCGGCGTGCGGCCCCGCGTGGACGTGCTCGTGGTGAACGACGGGTCACTCGACAACACGGCGGAAACCGCGAAAAGGGCCGGCGCCTGGGTGGTGAACCTGCCGTTCAATCTGGGTATCGGCGGCGCCGTTCAGACAGGTTTCCGGTTCGCGCTCGACCACGGATACGACGCGGCCGTGCAGGTGGACGGAGACGGACAGCACATTCCCGCGGAAATCCCGGCCCTGATCGCCGCCCTGAAATCGACGCGGGCCGACGTGGTCATCGGCTCCCGGTTTCTCGATGAACCTCAGGGGTACACCACGTCGCCCATCCGGAGAATCGGCGTGCGCGTCTTCACCCGGGTGAACTCGCTGGTTCTCGGCAAAAAGATCACCGACAACACATCGGGATTCCGGATTTTCGACCGGCGCGCCCTGGTCTTTCTGTCGGACCATTACCCGCAGGATTATCCCGAGCCCGAATCGGTTATTCTTCTGGGGCGGAACGGTTTTGTTCTTGAAGAAATCGCCGTGCGCATGCGCGAACGGGGTTCGGGGAAATCGTCGATTTCCACCCTGCGTTCCATTTATTACATGGTCAAGGTGCTTCTGGCCATTTTTATTGACGTGTTCAAGACACCAGTCGAAAGGGAGGGCTGAAGCCATGCCCCACCGCATTCAATTTGTTTCGGCCGCCATCGGCATCCTGATTCTGGCGGCCGTTTTTCAGCTGATCAGGAAGAACCGCCTTCTGGAGCAGTATGCCCTTCTGTGGATCGCCTCGGCCGTGCTTCTGCTGGTGGTGTCGGTATGGAGGAATTTGCTCGAGAAATTGGCGGCCTGGGCGGGCATCTATTACGCGCCCTCGGCGCTGTTTCTGGTCGCGGTTTTCTGTGGCATGGTGATTGCCATGCACTTCTCCGTGGTGATCAGCCAGATGAAAAAACAGAACCACGCTTTGGCCCAGGAGGTCGCCCTGTTGCGCCATGAAGTGGACCGGATGCGGAAACCGGGACGCGGTTCGAATCGCGCGGAATCCGCCGGGAAGGCTGGGCGGAGGAAACCGGTTCAGCCATGAATGAACGGCAAACCAAACGCATTCCGGCCCTGCTCCGCCTGATCGACTCGCATCCCGTGCGGACGCTGGCCCTCATTTTACCGGCAGCCCTCGTTGTCAGGCTGGTCTGCATTTTGGCTTTTCCCGGCTTTTTCACGGGGGACTGGATGGATTCGGTGCGGTACGAGAGGGTGGCCTTCAATCTCAACGTGGGCCGCGGTTTCTCGGAATACTACGGCATTCCCACAGCCTTCGTCGGCCCGGTATACCCCTATTTTCTGGCCGGCATGCACCAGCTGTTTGGCGGCGGGGCCCTGCCCGTACAGCTTCTGCAGGCTCTGTTCGGAGCGCTGGTATGCCTGGCCTGCTACAAAATGGCGTCCGCTATTTCGGGCGCGCGCGCGGGTTTGATTGCCGCGGCTGCGGCCGCACTGTCTCCCGAGATGGCCGTGATGACCGGTTTCGTCTACACCGAAACGCTGTTCATGTTTTTCACGTCCTGGGCTTTTGTTCTGCTGCTGCGCGGGTATTCCGGCCATGGGACCTGGAAACACTGGGCCGGCGGCGGATTGCTGTTTGGGGCGGGGCTTTTGACACGGCATGTGCTGTTCTTTTTTCCGCCCGCCCTGGCCGTGCTGGCGCTTCTGTCGAAGAAGACGCGGCCGGCCTTCAAGGGCATCCTCCTTTTTTCCGGATGCGCCTATTTGCTGCTCATCCCGTGGACGATCAGGAATTACCGCGTCTTCCACGCCCTGGTGCCCGTGGCCACCGGAAGCGGAGGCGAATTCTGGATAGGCAGTTACGCACCCTTTCAGGGGCGGTACCACTACGACGACACGCGGGACCAGATACAAAAGCTGAGCGCAGGGGCCCGCGACGAGGTGGAACGCGACCGGATGCTGACCCGCGCCGGCATGGAGAACATCAGGGCCCGTCCGTTGCAGTACCTGGGGATGGCGGCGCGCAAGTTTTTCCGTTTCTTTTTTCAGATCTATCAGGACAGGCCGAGCGGGAAACAGCGTTCGTCCAGCTTGCCGGTGCTCGGTGTTCTGGCGCTCTCCTATTATCCCCTGCTGCTTCTGGCGGCCGTTTCAATAAAATACGCAGCCGTTTTCGAAATTCCCCTGTACGGGGTTTTGGCCTATTCCGCCCTGCTCTGTTCGGTCGTCCACACGGTTCCGAGATACCGGATTCCGCTGCTGCCGTTTTTCATCGTGCTGGCGGCGACCGCGGCGGAACGCCTTCTGCGTCGGGGTCTATCCCTCATTCAAGATCGGCGATAGCATGGATTCATCCAAGGTACTCTTCATTCTTTTTTCGGCCATCGTTTTCGCGGCCGTGCCGCTGTTCGTCAGGGATGCGCGCAGGTATTACCTCTGCCTGGCCTCCTTTTTCAACGTGTTCACCTCGGGCTGGATATTCTACCATTACACGGGACTGATGTTTGCGGACCTGCCCGTGCTCTGCCTTCTTTTCTGGGGACTGTTCACCGGCCGCAAATTCGGCTGGAAGGTGTCGCCGGTCGGCCCGGTTCTGCTGCTCCTGATCGGATGGGGGCTGTTCAGCTCCTTCTTCGCCCGTGAACAGGGGTGGGCCATCGGAGAATCGTCGAAACACCTGCGCGCGTTCCTGCTCGTGGTCGTGATGGTTCAGAACATCCGCTCGCTTTCCGATCTGAGGCTGGTCGTCTACTCCATGCTGTCGGGGCTGCTGGTGCAGTCGCTGCTCGGCATCTATCAGAATTATTTCGGGGCACTGGGGATATGGTTCCTCGGCGAGCGCCCGGCCGAACGGGTCGATTGGCGGGCCATGGGCACGTTTTACGTGGCCTCCTTCTACGCCAATTACCTCATTCTGGTCATGCTGATCGCCTTCAGGATGTTCGTCTATTACCGCCCGCCGCGGCCGCGGCTTGCCGTTTTTTTCGGGACCT
>JBFZEN010000185.1:0-2872 GCA_041306805.1 bacterium | reverse complement strand
GCTCCGAAGGCGATGGTCGTTATTTTAAGGCGGGTTCTGCCGAGAACGCGGTATTCCTTTTTCGAACCCGATAGGGCTTCAGCGGATGTGTCTGATACGGCCCTTTCCTTTGCGCCGAGCAGCGGACCGGCCAAACCTGCCGCGGCCGCGCCCCGCACGGCCTTCGATAAAAATTCACGCCTCTTGATCTTTTCCCCTGACATGATCAGCCTCTTTTCCGTTGGTGATGTCTTGAAGTCTTACATGAAACGCCGGCCGGGCCAAAACAGTTTCGTTTTTCCCGTACGCGGAACCGTATTTTCAGGAACGTCCCCTGATTTCGGAACGGACCCGGTTCACTGTCTGGCGGCATACGCCCGTCCACCATGACCGTATCATGGCTTGCCTTTGCGACAGGTTTTTCAGGTTTTCAAGCATGCGGACATCTTTTTCAAGCTGTTCCGCTTTGACCGCCAGCGGACGCCAGGCCGCCTTGCCGCGCATTTTTTTGCCCAGGTGATCGGCCTTCTCCTTCTGCATCAAATCGATGAGAATTTCGTTTCTTGTTTTCAGGGACGGCATGAGAATTTTATAAAAAGGATTCGGGTTTTTAATGCCGTCGCGGTCAAGCCAGTTTTGAATTTCCTGCAGCTTGGCGCCGGCGGCCTCGAAGTTTTTCGCGTTCCAATCGCCCTGGATGGTCGCCATTTTATTTTCATACTTGGACATGAATACCCTGAACTGGGTTTCTTCATCGGCGGCCGCCGGTTTCGCAACCGCAAGTGAATCGGTTGCCTGAGCCTGAACATCGGCCGGCAACCGGGCCGATTGATGCGCCACCAGCTGGCGCACCTGATCCGGATTCACTTTCCCCTCCACGGTCATTGCAATGACGCGCCCCTCCTCTTTCTGGTCGACCGTTTTAAGATCGGTGATGATACCAGACGCGATGGCGTTGATCAGGTCGTCCTTGGTCTGGTTGTTTTCAACCGTGGTGGTCGATTCCACGAAGAGGTAGTACGATTCGATGGCGTCCCGGACCGCGAGATTCTTGCACGTCTGCCTGGCCTGGACGAGGGTTTCACTGTCCCCGTAGGTATAGCTGTAGGTTCCACGGACGATCTCCTGGGATTGGGAAGAAATCACCAGGCATGACAGCATGATCAGGACTTTGACACGAAGCATACGGATATCCTCCAGTCTCTATGACAGGTTTCAGTGAATGAGCCGAACCAGTTCCTCGGGTTCCAGCCTGAATGGACTTCCTTTTCCTCCGAAAAATCCGTGTTTTCTGATCAGGTGGATGCTGAGCCGGGAGAAGCGTATCATTCTGCCGGAGGAAGGGATGTTCATCTCGGCGACCATTTTGGGGTGCAGGCCGGATTCACCGAACGGGCAAGGCAGCATGCCCCTGTCCCATTTCACGCGGACCCGGACTCCCCCGGCCTCCGTTGGGCCTTCGAGGCTTTCTTTTCCCGCATCCATCACAAGGCTCAGGAATGCGGCCAGCGCTTCATTGTCGCCGCCGAGCCGTTGAAGGGTTTCACGGTCGCAACGGACGATTTCGTCTATGGAACGGTCGTCGCTGCCCATGAATCGTGCGCCGATGGAATTTCCCGGTTGAAACGGTCCTTTTTTGATTTCAGGCATGTTTTGCTCCCGGCCCGGTCAAGAGAATGCATCGTAATAAATGGATTCATGCGGAACTCCGTACCGGACGGCAATGTCCCTGCATTTCTGCACCATGATCGGGCTTCCGCACAGATAAACCTGCACTGCCTGCGATTCCCGCTGTTTCATGAAATTTCCAAACGGTTCCGTAACCAGTCCGGTTTCAAGCTTGCACAATTCAGCCTGTTCGGGATTGGATAGAACGGGTACGAAACGGAAAGCCGGCATGCGTCCGGCGAAATCCTTCATTTCATCCAGATAAAAAAGATCTTTTTCACGGCAGGCCCCGAAGAAAAAGCGGACTTCACGGTTCTGAGCGGAATCGGACAATTCATGAAGCATCGAAACCATCGGGGCCATTCCCGAACCGCCGGCGACCATGATGACCGGTTCGTTCCCCCTGCGCAGGAAGAAATCACCCCTTGGGCCGACGAAAGCGATCCTGTCTCCAGCTTTCAGGTGACGGTGCACCCATGTCGAACAGATGCCCTCGGGTACAAGACGCACCATCAGGTCGATCTGTGCCTTCATCTCTTTTGAAGAAGCGATGGAATACGAACGCATGACCGATTCAGTGATATCGCCGTACGGCTGGCTTTGAAGCTGGATGTATTGCCCTGGGCGGAACCGTATTTCGGACGGATTGATCAATTGAATTCGAATTCGTTTGATATCTTCAGTTAAGTCCTTGATATCCAGTACTTTTGCATCATATGCACTCTCCTGAAGCACTGATTCAGGAACGACTATTGTTAAATCATTTTCTATTATGATTTGACAGGCCAGTCTGTAGGAATTTTCGATTTCGTCTTTTTTTAATTTTTTTTCCTCTGACGGCTGAATGGGTCCGGCGCCATCGAGAACACGGCATTTGCATTTTCCGCATATCCCCCGTCCACCGCAAATGCTTGGAAGAAATATACCGTTTTGGTTTAAGGCGGAAAAGAGGCTAATTGACGTGGATGCGTTAAAATGGATTTTGTTGTTGACATTAATGCTAACTATCGCAGCCATGATTAATCCCATGAATATTCATATTCAATCATGAAAAAGTGGCCATATCCTTTTTTAACATCATATAAAAAACGTTCTCTGGGCTTTTTTTGTTTCAAAAACATATGAACCGACGGTTCCAAATTCATCGATGATGGTCAGGTCCAGTTTTTCTTTTCGAATTCCCATGACATCCATGCTCATTTCACATGCGATCACTTTTCCACCC
>JBFZEN010000184.1:0-4251 GCA_041306805.1 bacterium | reverse complement strand
CCATGTATTCGAGCTACACGGCCGCCGCCTTCGCGCGCAAATACGAACTGGCGGATCTGTACAGGGTCCGCTTTACCGGCGCGGTTTCGTGGTCCTTTGAGTTCGAGAACCAGCCGTGGTTCGACGGTTTCCGCGACCTCGCCACGAACGGAGTGGACAAGCCGGTGCTGAACGTGTTCCGGATGTTCGGCCTGATGAGCGGCTCACGGGTGCGGGTGGGGGGAGACAGGGCTTACCATTTTACGGCGGTCCGCGATTCCAGCGTCCGGGGCCTGCGGCCCGATATCGACGCGCTCGCCTGCGTCGATAAAAACGCGGCCTCGATCATGGTATGGAACTATCACGACGACGACGTTCAGGCGGCACCCTCACCGGTCGAATTGACGGTGAGAGGGATTCCGGCCCGGAAGGCGTTGCTGTTCCATTACAGAATAGACGGCGAACACAGTAATTCCTATGAAGCCTGGAAGCGCATGGGTTCGCCCCAGAATCCGACCCTGGTTCAGATCACCGCCCTGGAACGGTCTGGTCAGCTGCAGATGCTTTCTTCCCCGGCCTGGACCGATGTCTCCGGCGGAAAAGCCCTCATCCGGATGGATTTGCCCAGGCAGGGCGTGTCATTGATACGGATGGAATGGAATTGAATTGAATTGAAAATTCCCTTTCAATACGTTGCCGATAAAAACGGGGCACTGAAAAGCGCCGATTTCGCTTGTTTCAATGGTTGAAATAAACTAAATTTTTTGTTCCAGGTAAAAAATACGGAGGGACATGGATTCCGCCATCCCTCCTTCATTTTTATATTCTTACGAAAACGATTTCGCCGGGAGAAAGTTCATGCAGGATACCGTCCGCGAGCTGGCCAAAATGATAGACCATTCGCTTCTCCATCCGACGCTGGCCGATGCGCAAATGATTGAAGGATGTGAAATTGCGAAAAAATATTCGACTGCTTCCGTTTGCGTCAAGCCCTATGCCGTCGCCCGGGCCGCCGATGCCCTTGCCGGGTCCTCCGTGCGTGTCGGCACGGTGATCGGTTTTCCGCACGGCAACTCCATCACGGCGGTCAAGGTGTTCGAAACGGAACAGGCCTGCCTGGACGGGGCCGGGGAAGCGGATATGGTCGTGAACATCGGCAAGGTGCTTGGCAAGGACTGGGCTTACGTGGAGAGGGAAATCCGAGCCGTCCTCGACGCCTGCCACGCCGGCGGCGCCATCCTGAAAGTCATTTTCGAAAACGCCTGTCTTCCCGGGAAGGAAACCAAGATCAGGCTGTGCGAAATCTGCAGCAAATGCCGCGTTGAATTCATCAAGACGTCCACGGGTTATGGATTCGTGCGGAATCCGGACGGAACGTTCTCTGCCGGGGGCGCAACGGATGACGATATACGCCTCATGAGGGAGCACGCGGCGCCCTGGGTGCAGGTGAAGGCCGCGGGCGGCGTGCGGACGCTGGACGACATGCTGAGAGTCAGGGCGCTGGGCGTGACGCGCGTGGGCGCCACGGCGACGGCGGCCATTCTGGACGAAGCCAAAGTGCGGTTTGCATGAACAAGCTTGTATGCTTGATAATTGAACTTCCGTTTCTAAGTATCCATTTCTCAAATAAAAATATGTGAGATATCGATCGTGAAAAATCATTTTTATCCAATCCATTTATTCTGCATCCTTCTTACGCTATCATGCATCAAGCAAAACATTTTTGCACAGCATGAACCGTACATCCCTCGGGATGCAACTGAAACCAGGGTCGGACCTTTTGAATTGGGCAAATTGATGCCTAAAGAATATCTGCAATGCAATCCTTATTCCATATACAGTGACGAATGGGTTGAAAATAATTATTTTATTTTTGAAAATCCTGATAATCCCAACAATTGTATTCGAATTTATATTCACGCAAGTTGTGTTTCGGCCTCGGGAAAAGATACAATTTGTACTAATAATGCTTTACGAAAAATAAGGTTTATTGAAGTTGAATCAGAATCATTGACTTATAAGCCATTCACTGTTTCGAAAGTACTATGCAAGCTGAATATGGCCGTCACTAAATTGATAACATCTGGAGGGATTGGAATTGGTGACTCTTTAGATAAAGTATTACGTCTATATGGTCTGCCATCTACACATGAAGAAATGATTCATAAGATATATGACTCACCATATTATATTATGTATACAAAAGAATGTGAGATTAAACAAAGTAATCAGTTTGACTTTAAGATTTTAAACAATAAGGTGATAGCTATACGAATTTATAAGAGTGAATAAATACTTGACTGATTTATAAATAAACTGAACAAGCACTAAAAATCCTATCGTTATTATTAAAATTATATGATTGCGCGCCAGTTATTTCTAAATTTTATGTTTTATTTGTGAAGAATAGCTCGACCATAACAATCCCCTTGATATGGTATTGAGCCAATCAATTAACACGGCGATTTCAATGAAAGGGAAGAAACCATGGGATCTCTCCGAATCATCAATGAAAAGCCCATACCCAACCTGCCGTGGGAAGACAGGCCCGCCGGGCACAACAAGCCCGTGTGGAGGTACTCGAAGAATCCCGTCATCCCGCGCGACCTGCTGCCGCAGTCGAACAGCATTTTCAACAGCGCGGTGGTGCCCTATCGGAACGAATTTGCCGGGGTGTTCCGGTGCGACGACTGGACCCGCCACATGGCGCTGTACCGAGGGTTCAGTTCCGACGGATTGAAATGGAAACTGGACCCCGACACCATCCGGTTTTCATGCGACGATCCCGAAGTGGGCCAATTCATCTACGGCTATGATCCGCGCGTGGTCTGGATCGAGGACAGGTATTACGTGACCTGGTGCAACTACTACCACGGCCCGACCATCGGAGTCGGCTGGACCAAGGACTTCAAGACCTTCCAGCAGCATGAAAACGCCTTTCTGCCGTTCAACCGGAACGGCGTTCTGTTCCCCCGCAAGATCAAGGGCAATTTCGTCATGCTCTCCCGCCCGTCCGACAGCGGCCACACGCCGTTCGGGGACATTTACCTCAGCCAGAGCCCGGACCTCTGCTACTGGGGCAAACACAGGCATGTCATGGGTCCGGTCGGCAACTCATGGCAGTACACCAAGGTCGGGGGAGGGCCCGTTCCCGTTGAAACGTCCGAGGGATGGCTTCTCATCTACCACGGCGTGCTGCAATCGTGCAACGGATTCGTGTACAGCGCGGGGGCCGTGCTGCTCGACATCGACCAGCCGTGGAAGGTGGTTGCCCGGGCCAAGCCCTACCTCTGGTCGCCGCAGACCCTGTACGAATGCGCGGGCGACGTGCCGAACGTGGTGTTTCCCTGCGCCATTCTGTGCGACGCCCCCACGGGAAGGATGGCCATTTATTACGGCGCGGCCGACACGTGCACGGGCCTGGCTTTCACCACGGCGCAGGAAGTCGTTGATTTCATTAAAATGTATCCGCAGGATTAAAGGAAATCAATTTTGGATTTCGGATTTTGGATTGCTGATTTTTAATCGTTTTTCCGCAATCAGCAATCCAAAATGATTGGAACATTGTAGCGGTGAAAAACCTTGCATCTTTGAGTTATTTTCCTTACCTTAAGTAAGGAAAATAACTCAGGAGCGCATCGTGGTCTCGACCATGACCAGTAAGGGTCAATTGACTGTCCCCAAGAAGATCAGGGACAAGATGAACCTCCATGCCGGGGACAAGCTTGAATTCCTGTTCGACAGAGAGGGAAACTGCCGGCTCATTCCATTGACATCCTCCATGAAGCAGCTCAAGGGGCTTGTGCCAAAACCGTCGAAGTCCGTGTCCCTGGAGGAGATGCGGAAAGCCATTGAATCAAGGCACAAAACGGGATGATCGGCATCGATACCCATGTTCTGATCCGCTACATCGTGAGGGACGAGCCGGGCCAGTCGGCCGAAGCGACCCGATTTCTCGAAAAACACGTTTCACAAAGAAATCCAGCTTATATCAGCCAGATTGTGTTGTGTGAAATCGTATGGGTTCTCAAGAGAGCCTATGGATACGATAAAAAGGTGATCGTGCAGGTCATCCGGCAGATATTGGGCACGAAGGAATTCATGGTTGAAAACGCGGAAAGCGCCAGACAGGCGTTTCAGGACTATCAAAGCGGCGAAGCGGACTTCTCGGATTACCTGATCGGATTGTCGAACCGGTTTCACGGATGTGATTATACGGTGACTTTCGACCGCAAGGCGGCACCGCATCCGGGCTTTCGCGGGTGCGTTTAA
>JBFZEN010000183.1:0-3127 GCA_041306805.1 bacterium | reverse complement strand
CCATGTCTCTCGCCCCTATCCCCCATGACTGCCCCCATGTGGTCGGTATGGAAGGCATGATGAAAGTCTGCTGCGAAAAACCGCTTTCTAAGCCGGCGAAAAACAAAATCGCTGCACCTATTCCCATGGACCGTTTCATTTTATTCTCCTGTGAAAGTGGTTACCGTCTGTCCCTTCCGCCGCCTCCGGAACTGCCTGATCCGGAAGAAGAGGAGCCGGAACTCGAACTGGAACCGGAGCTGGAACTGGAATGGGAGCCGGAACTGGAGCTGGAACTGGAGGTGGAACCGGATCCATAACTTGAGTGCGAACCGCCCGACGAACTCGAAGATCCGGAGCCGCCGGAAGAGGAATCCCTGCGTTGGCGGCGCTCTGAATTCGGTGTCGAATTCGAAGGAGGCGCGGACTTCGAGGAGCTCCCCTGTTTCATTTCGCCGGAGCTTTGCGGTGTCGAAGACTTCCCCCGGCCGCTTTCATTGCTGCTGTCAGAACGTCTTGTTCTTCGCGGCGTCGAAGTCGCCGGCGCGGAACCGGTACCCGAACCGGACGACCGGGGGGCGGATTGAATCGTTTCTCCTCCGCCCTGCGAACCTCCCCTTCTGTCCCTGCGAACCGAAATGGAACCCGATTCCGTTGCGGCTCCCTTCTCCCCTGATTTGGACAGGCCGGACCCGGATGAGCCTCTCGTTGTCATGCCGGAACCGCCTGAAACACCCCCCACAAACACCCTTTCCCCGGCGCGGTCAAAGGGCCGTTTTGTATCGACAAATCCGCCGGCATGGCCCCCGAAACCGCCATGCCCGTTCCAATAGACGTGATCGAACGGATCGCGGTCGTAATAATGATACGGCGGCCAGTAATAATAGCCGGGATTGTATCCGGCATAGAAACCGCCGCCATACCACCACGGGGAATACCAGGGATCGTACCAGCATCCGAAATTTCCCCACCAGGTATGGGAATGGAACGGATGCCATCCGTAGGAATACCGCCACCAGTAGGGCGAAGACCAGAACGGATCGAAATAGTAGCTGTCAAACCAGGTATCATCGAAGTTGTAATGCCTGTAATTATTCTCGTCCTCGTTTTCGTATTCATTCTCGTACAGGTCTTCCTCGACCGCTCCGGTATCGTCGATGTCTTCATCGTACGCGTACTCTTCGGCTTCAATGGCGGCCTTTTTGGGAACCATGACCATGGTATAACATCCCATGCATGCGAGCATGACGACGCCGATCATGCCGGCCAGCATCGCGATTTTCATGGTTTTCATCTTTTCTTCCTTTCAGAATGGTGACACCATACACGTCTTTCTACCTTGTTCTACTTATTTTATGCGATCAAGTTTCAATTATTTTCATTTCACGGCGTGCTGCATGAAGAACCGGTTTTGACATTGAATAAATGTATGAAACATCATGCAGTAAATCAAGCATAAAGGTCATTGAAACGCCTCGATTCTCTGAAAGGAACGGGAGAACTGCAGGTGACCTCTGGAATTTCCGGGCAGCTGCAGAACATGGATGACCACCCGCAACAGCCCTCTTCTATTCTGCACACATTGGTCTTGCGTTTATAGTAAAAATGCCGTATCTTTTTCAACGATAAACGGACCGGTGCCGCCGGCCGTCTCCGGACCCACCGCCTAACAGAGGGAACAGGCATGACACGACAAGAGATCGTTTCATTCATCGAGGAAAACGGCGTTGTGGCCGTGATCCGCCTCGGCGACACCAAAAAAATGTTCGACATTCTGCAGTCCCTGAAAAACGGGGGCGTCCGCGTTTTTGAATTCACCCTGACCACGCCCAATGCGCTGGATTTCATCAAGGAATACGCGCAGAAGAACGACAAGGAAACTTTGGTCGGGGCGGGAACCGTACTGGACCCTGAAACCGCCAGGCTGGCCGTTCTGGCCGGGGCGCAGTTCATCGTGGGCCCCGCGCTCAACCTCCGAACCATGGAAATGGCGCACCGGTACGGCAAGGTCATGATACCGGGCGCTTACACGCCCACCGAAATCCTGACGGCATGGGAGAACGGCGCCGACGTGGTCAAGGTGTTCCCCGCCACCACGCTCGGACCCGGATATTTCAAGGATGTGCTCGGTCCCCTGCCCCAGGTGAGGCTGACGCCCACGGGAGGCGTGATTCTGAACAACGTGGCCGACTTCATCAGGGCGGGCGCCTGCTGCGTCGGCGTCGGCACGGCCCTGCTCGACAAAAAAATGATCGCGGAATCGGACTGGAAGGGCCTCACCGCGCACGCCGCGGCCTTCGCCGCGGAGATGCGGAAAGGACGGGGAAAAGCCTGAGCGCCCATCGTCACGCGTATGCGGATGCATTATAAGATTGACATTGAACCCCATTTTTATTATTTTTTAATGTTTAACGCCATTTTAACGATTGTGCGATTCCGTCGTGCATGAGGGATGGATCAACCATTCCAGCCCTGAATCGTTTTTGTTTCTCTTGTCTCAACGTCATGACTGAAATTCTGCTGATTCCGTACGGTTGTCCTTTCAGATTCGCTCCTTTTTTCGGCGGTCCGACCGGGAGGGTGAGGGACCATGAGACCGGTGAAATTCCTTTCATGCTCTTGCGGATTTTTGGCGGCATGGGCGTCGTCTACAAAACCCATGACACCGTTCTCAACCGTCCCTCAGCCATCAAATTCCTCCACTCACCCTTTAACGATTCACTCCATATAAAAAGGAGCAGGTCATGAGAACGCGGAACATGGTTTGTTTAACGGTGGCGATCATGTCTTTGTCCCGTCTTTTCGGAGCCACCTTGTCCATCACCAAGGGCGGCACGGGCGACGGCCATCTCAAGGTCAACGGAGTGAACAAGACATTGCCGTTTTCACAGTCGTATGCGGCGGGAACCGGTATGACGGTCGAGGCAGTGCCTGAAACCGGCAGCCGATTCGATGACTGGAGCGGATCGGGCCTGACCGGCACCATGAATCCCGTCAGTTTCGTCATGCCGGCCGTAGACATCAGCGCGTCGGCGAATTTTACGCTGCAGGTGCCGGACATTCACTGTGACGCAAGCGCATTGAATTTCGGTTCTATTCCCGCGCACGCATCGGCCATGGGCAACTTCCTGATCGGCAATAATGGCCA
>JBFZEN010000182.1:0-2989 GCA_041306805.1 bacterium | reverse complement strand
TCATATCGTATCGTAACAGCCGATGTAAAGGGGGTTGCAAAATGCCTGATCAACCCTGAAATACTGTCGGTTGGCGGGGAAAGTGAAGCGGATACCGAGGGATGCTTGAGCATACCCGGCCGGTTTTTCGATGTACGGCGTTCATTCAAGATAGAAATCCGGGCAAGGAACACGCATGGGCAAAGTCTGCACTTTGAGGCGGAAGGCCTGGCCGCACGCGTTTTGCAGCATGAAATCGATCATTTGAACGGCATTTTGATTTGCGACCGCGGCGTGGAGATTAAAGTAAAAAATGATTGATCAAAACGGACAATCAACACACGCGAGCTTAAAATAAAAATTGCCATTTCCACCGACGGTGAGCGGGTTTCCGCTCATTTCGGGCGATGCCCTTTCTTTACGATTCTGGAGCTGCGGGACGGGAAATTGGCGCAACGCGGGAATTATAAAAGGAGAAAATCATGAAAATATGCGTCACCTCGCAGGGCGACAATCTTCAATCGCAGGTGGATCCGCGATTCGGGCGGTGCGTTTATTTTATTGTGGTGGATACCGACACAATGAAATTTGAGGCCATTGATAACGCCCAGATCCAGGCCGCGGGAGGGGCGGGTATTCAGTCGGGACAATTGATGGCCGAAAAAGAAGTGAAAGCGGTGCTCACCGGCAATGCGGGCCCCAATGCCTATCAAACACTGAAGGCAGCCGGCATTGAAGTGATCACCGGGGTGTCGGGGACGGTTCAGGAAGCGGTCGGGAAATATAAAGAAGGCGTTTTAAAAGCCGTTGAAGGGCCGACTGTGGAATCCCATTTCGGAATGAAAGGAGGCAGCTGATATGCCGAGAGGAGACGGTACGGGACCGTCCGGACAGGGTCCGGGAACTGGAAGGGGCATGGGACGGAGAGGGCAGGGTTTCGGCAGCGGACAGGGTACGGGAGCCGGGCCGGGCGGCCAGTGCGTATGCCCCTCATGCGGGGCACGCCAGGCGCACCAGCCGGGCAAACCCTGCGCAATGACGAAGTGCCCCCAATGCGGCCAGCCCATGACGCGGGGATGATAGAATGAAAGGGAAACTCAACTTCATTATTGATGCGGCGATGTTCCTGCTGATGGCGGCCGTGACGGGCCTGGGGTTTCTGATGAAATACGTCCTGGTGCCCGGCAAGGAGAGGTCGGTCAAATTCGGCCGCCAGGTGGATCTTTATTTATGGGGCTGGGACAGGCACGAATGGGGGACGGTTCACCTCATTCTGGGATTTGTTCTGCTTGGGTTTCTCGCGCTTCACATTGTTCTTCACTGGAGATCCATCCAGTTCCTGTTTTCCAGGCTGATCGGTAAAAAGGCATGGCGAATGCCGCTGGTCCTTGTTTTTTCGCTGCTGCTCCTGTTTCTTCTTGTTTTTCCGTTCATCGTTCGGATTGATGTCGAAGAGACGGTGACGGGAGAGAGCCGTCACGCGGTTGATCATCCGGTTCATTTGGATTCATCGGAAAAACACCGGGCGACCGGCGCCGGCATCGCAACGGCTTTAGATCTCCCGCAGTCCGCATCGGGCGCAGAACAGAAGCATCCCACTACGCATGACCATCAGGATGACGAATTCCGGATTCAAGGGTCCATGACGCTTGAGCAGGTCGCCGGTCAATATGGCATTCCCGTGGATTCGATTCTGTCCGGCCTTGAAATAAAAGAACAGACCAGCCCGGCCGAAACACTGGGGCGGTTGAGGAAAAGATATCCGTTTCAAATGACAGATGTGGAAAACATAATTCGCCAGTTTAAAAACAGCGCCAGGCAATAGAATCGGACCATGCCGCGCGTGCGAGCCTTTGAAACCGATGCGGATCAGTACGAGGCCTGGTTTGAACACAATGCGGCGGCCTATCAGTCCGAGCTTCAGGCGGTGCGGCAGCTGCTGCCCGGCCAGGGGGATGGCATCGAAATCGGCGCGGGCAGCGGCCGGTTTTCCGCGCCTCTGGGCATCCGTTTCGGGATTGAACCTGCCCGGTCCATGGCCCAAAAGGCAAGAAAAAGGGGTATTGATGTCATTCGCGGAATCGGCGAGATACTTCCCTTCCGGGATGAACGGTTTGATTTTGCCCTGATGGTCACCACGCTTTGTTTTCTGGACAATCCGGAAAAGGCATTTTTTGAAATCCACCGCATCCTGCGGCCGGAGGGTGCTGTTTTGATCGGCTTTTTGGACAAACAAAGCATCCTGGGCAGGATTTATTTAATCAATAAGGCCAAGAGCCGGTTTTACAGGGAGGCAGAGTTCTATTCGGCCGACGGGGTGCGGGATCTTCTAATAAAAACCGGCTTTTCACAAATAACAGCCGTTCAAACCCTCTTCTCTCCGCTGGAAATGATTACCCGGGTCGAACCGGTTCAATCCGGAACCGGAGACGGGTCTTTTGTCGTCGTCAAGGCCAACAAGTAAATGATAAGCAAAAGGAGAAAATGTGAACGAAAAAACGGACATTCTGATTATCGGGGGCGGACCGGCGGGAATGGTCGGCGCGATTACTGCGAGAAGGTATTATCCTGAGAAAGTAATTACGCTTTTCAAGAATATCGCCAATGGATGCATCTCCTGCGGTCTTTGGATGCATTGATTTCTGGAGGTGCCCCATACCATGTTCAGGCAGATTTTGAAGTCGAAGATCCAGAACGCTGTTTTAACGAAAAAAGAACTTGATTACAACGGCAGCATCGGCATCGACCAATTCCTTTTAGAGAAGGGGGACATGATTCCAGGGGAAAAAGTGCAGGTTTTGAATTTCAACAACGGGCAGAGGTTTGAAACGTACATCATAGAAGAAAAGGCCCATTCCGGCGTCATTGCGCTGTATGGGCCGGCGGCCAGGCTGGGCGAGGTGGGGGACAAATTGTGCGTTATTTCCTATGCCTTTGTGGATGAGTCCGAATTGAACAGGACGGCACCGAAAATCATCCTCGTGGATCGGGAAAACAAGATTGCATGAAA
>JBFZEN010000181.1:0-5322 GCA_041306805.1 bacterium | reverse complement strand
GCTCCGGAATACATCGCCAATTTCGCCAGCTTTCCAGCCTACCCCTACAATACCGCGGCCTACAAGCAGGGCGGCGCCTTCGTCGGCTGCGGCCCGACCACGGGCGCCATGATGTTCGGCTATTTCCAGGCCGCCCATTCGCTGACCGGCCTCCTGACCAGTCCGGGCACGGGCGTCGACAAGGGCCTGAACACGGCCTGGGCCCTGCACGGGGCCGCGTACATGAATACCGGCTCCGACGGCTTCGGCAACGTATTGAACATCAAGCCGGGGCTCGTCAATTACGCCGCGGGCAAGGGTTATACGGTGAAAGTCCTGATTCACGTCTCGCCCACCTACTCCAGTCCGAATGCCACGTTCGATGCCTACGGCCCGTACGGGGAAGCCTGGACCAACGACGCCTCTTTCTTCCAGCAGAAGGCGGACGGCACGTGGAAAATCGATCCCGCCTCGTTCTGCGACTTCGTTGAGCCGTTTCTCGACGACGGCGTTCCCATATTCCTGACCATCGACTCCGACGGCAACGGCGGAGGCGACCACTGGGTGGCTTTGGTGGGTTTCGACAGGGCCACGGGGAAATACGCATTCTACAACACCTACAGCACCACGCTGCAATGGGCCGACATCTACTACGTCATCGATTCTTCAGGCCACAAGGTCAACAGCATTTCCTATTTGCGCACCGTGGAGATGATGCTGCCCGACATCGCCTCGAATCCGGCGACGGGATCCTATGGATCGGTCAGCGTCGGCAGTTGGTCGGAAAAAACCTTCACCATTTCCAACGCGGGCAACGCCGGTCTCAGCGTCACGGGCGTGACGTTGTCCGGTACGAACGCGGCCGATTTCAGCATACAGAGCGGGGGAGGATCGTTCACTCTGGCCGCGGCCGCCACGCGGAACATCGTGGTGCGCTTCACCCCCGCCTCCGCGGGCGCCAGAACCGCGACCCTGAACATCGCCAGCAATGACCCCGACGAAGACCCCTTCACCATCGGCCTGACCGGCACGGGAACCGCCTCGTCGCCCGACATCGCCCTGAACGCGGCTTCGTACAATTACGGTTCCTTGACCCTGGGCACGGCCAAGGAAACCATTTTTATCATTACCAATTCGGGCGGCTCCGCTCTCAGCGTGACGGCCACGGCGCTCTCGGGCACGAACGCGGCCGAATTCAGCATTCCAAGCGGAGGCGGCGCTTTCTCACTCGCCGCCGGCGCCACGCGCAACCTCGTGGTGCGTTTCACGCCCTCCAGCGCGGGCGGCAAAAGCGCCTCGCTGAGCATAGCCAGCAACGACCCCGACGAAAATCCCTTCGTGATCAGCCTGACCGGCACGGCCACGGCTCCGGACATCGCCGCCGATCCGGCGACATGGAATTTCGGTGCCATCGCCCTGGGGACGTATTCGGACAAAACCATCGTCATCAGCAACGCGGGAACGTCCAGCCTTCTCACATCTCCCGCGACGATCACGGGCACGAACGCGGCCGAGTTCAGCATTCAAAGCGGGGGCGGCGCCTTCACCCTGGCGCCGGGCGCCACGCGCAATCTCGTCGTGCGTTTCACGCCCGCCTCCGCAGGAAGCAAGAGCGCCTCGTTGAGCATCCACAGCGACGATCCGGACGAACACCCGTTCCTGGTCGCTTTGAGCGGCACGGGAGCGGCCGCCGCCCCCGATATCGCGGCGAACTGGACCAATTACAGTTACGGATCGGCCGACGTGGGAGCTTATAAAGATGCCACTTTCATCATTTCGAATGCGGGCAACACCAACCTCGCCGTCACAACCACGGGCTTTTCGGGACCCCATGCGTCCGAATTCAGCATTCAAAGCGGGGGCGGCGCCTTCACTTTGGCGCCTGGCGCCACGCGGGACATCGTCGTGCGTTTCGCCCCGGCCATCGCCGGAAACAAGACGGCCATGCTGAACATCGCCAGCAACGACCCCGACGAGAATCCGTTCGTCATCACTTTGGTGGCCAATGGAAACGGTCCGGACATCGCCGTGGATCCGAACAGCAAGGACTTCGGTTCCATCGGCGTGGGCAATTACCAGGAAAAAACCGTTTCCATATACAATGTCGGATCGGCCGGCCTCATCGTCACGGCCGTGACGCTCACGGGCACGAACGCGTCCGAGTTCAGCATTCAAAGCGGGGGCGGCGCATTCACCATGGCCGCCGGCGGCGAGGCGCACGACATGGTCGTGCGTTTCAAGCCCGTCAGCGCAGGCGGCAAAACCGCGGCCTTGAACATCGCCAGCAACGATCCGGATGAAAATCCTTTCCTCATCCACTTGAGCGGCACGGCCACGGCAGCGGCCGCGCCGGATATCGCCTCCAACCCGGCAGCGGGAGATTTCGGTTCAAGAACGGTCGGAGGGTGGCAGGAAAAAACCTTCGACATTACCAACACGGGAACGGCCGCTCTCAACGTCACATCCATCACGCTCACGGGAACCCACGCCTCGGAGTTCAGCATCCGAAGCGGGGGCGATGCGTTCGTTTTGGCTGCCGGCGCAGCCGCGCACAGCATGGTCGTGCGTTTCACGCCCGCCAGCGCGGGAAGCAAAACCGCGGCCTTGAACATCGCCAGCGACGATCCGGACGAAAATCCTTTTCTGATCAGCCTGAGCGGCACGGGAACCGCGGCGGCCGCGCCGGACATCGCGGTCAGCCCGTTCCTGTGGGATTACGGCAAAGTCACTCTGGGCGGATACACCGACAAAACCTTCGTCGTATCGAACGCGGGAACCGCCGATCTCAGCGTCTCGTCCGTGACGGTCACGGGAACGGACGCCTCCCTTTTCGGCATCCAGAGCGGCGGCGGGGCGTTCCCGCTCGCCGCCGGCGCCACGCACGACATCAAGGTCCGTTTCAATCACACCTCGAGCGGCGTCAAGAGCGCCTCATTGGTCATTGCCAGCAATGATCCGGATGAAAATCCCTTCACCGTCCCGCTGATCGGCAACGTCTATTATATCCCGCTCGAGCTTCCCGACATTGCCTGCAGTCCCTCGTCATGGAGTTTCGGCGATGTTCAGGCGGGCGCCCATTCGGAGAAAACATTCATCGTATCGAACAAGGGGAACGGCAATCTCGAAGTCGAGCCCGTAACGCTGACGGGAGCCGATGCCTCGGAATTCAGCATTGAAAGCGGCGGGGGCGCATTTACTCTGGCCCCGGCCGCGACACGCGACATCAAGGTGCTCTTCAGCCCGGCCGGCGCCGGAGGGAAAAGCGCGTCTCTGAGTTTCACGAGCAATGACCCCGACGAAAATCCGTTCACCGCCGGCCTGACGGGAACGGGCGTCGCCGCTCCGGTGCAGCTTTCAAACCGCGTGCTCTGGGACCTGACGCACGGCATTTATTTCAACTACCAGCCCTCGAACCGGTACAGCGACCTGATTTCCACGATGAACAGCGCGGGGTATGAAGTCACTACAACCACCCATTTCGAAAGCGAGGACCTGTCTCCGTACGGGGTTCTCGTCGTATGCCTGGGTTCGGCATGGAACACCGATTACACAACAGCTGAGATCGCGAAAATATGGACCTTCGTGCAGACCGGAGGAGGCCTGCTGATCATGAGCGACAACCCCGGTGCCGGCGACCATGCCAACAGCCATATCGCGGCCGTGGCCCAGCAGTTCGGAATCACCGTGGCCGTATTGACCACCGCCACCGAGGAGATCGTTGATTTCGAAGATCACGAAATTTTCAATGGAGTGAACAAGCTCAACATCATATTGGGTGGAACATTGACAGCCGCCCCGCCGGCCGCCATCGTGGCCCGCGGCACCGCGGGAAAAGGCTGCGTGGCCGTGGCCCGGAGCGGTTCCGGCAAAGTCGTCGCCGTGGGCGACATCAATTTCTGCGAGAACGCTTATCTCTCCAATCCGGACAACCGGACGTTCTCCATCAATGTCTTCGATTGGCTGTCGGGCCTCGGAGGGGACAGGACCATTCTCGTCGACGGGAAAAAGGACGCATTTTATTCCCTGCTGTCCGGACCCTCGAACGGCTTTCTCCAGCTGAAATCATACGCCTTCAACAACAACGGCATACCCGCGGGGGACGCGGACCTGTCGGCCAAGATCTGGACGGCGTGGGACGAAAAATGGTTCTACCTCTATGAGGAAGTGCTGGACGAGACGCTTTCGGGCAACGCGTCCCCGGCTTGGGAAAACGACTGCCTCGAATTGAAATTCGACCCCCAGCCGACGGACAGCGTCACCCATTCGGTGTGGGAGACCCGCCTCACGGCCCTGGGCAGGAATGCGATCGGAGTCGCCGCATGGGACACGCTGAACGGCGTGCCGGACTCGCTGAAGCAATGGGTGCGGGTCAAGATCGACGGCGGTTACGCGCTGGAACTGGCCATCCGCTGGCCGGCGATACGCTACGGAGCCGAGGGCATCACACCCGCGGAAGGCGCTGTGTTCGGCATGGCCATCAACCAGCACGACAACGACGGGACCGGAAGGCAGGCGACCGTCCAATGGGCGGCGGTGCTGAACGACTCGGTGTGGAACATGCCCAAATACCTGGCGACGGCCACGCTTTTACCCGGCCACATGCTGCAATATGACACCCGGAACCACATGACAGGCAGGGCCAATCCCGTGCCGTATGACGGAACGCCGTTTTACATGCGGGTGGACGGAAAAAAGGATCCGTTCTATCACGGTCTGACCGGCCCGGACAACGGCACCCTCCAGCTGAGGTCCTATGCGTACAATGAAAACGGAAAACCCTCGAGCGACGCGGACCTGTCGGCCAAAATCTGGACGGCATGGGACGATCAGCGGTTCTATCTCTACGAGGAGGTCATGGACGACGCGCTTTCGGCCAACGCTCCGGACGCGTGGGACGAGGATTGCCTCGAGCTCAATTTCGATCCGCAGCCCACGGACAGCGTGGGCAATTCGGTGTTCCAGACCCGCCTGACGGTGCTGGGCATGGGAACCGCCGGTGTTCGGTCCGCGGACAGCCTGAACACGGTGCCCGCGGACAGGAAGCAGTGGGTGCGCACCCTCATACCGGGGGGGTATATTCTCGAACTGGCTATGGAATGGCCCGCCTTGCGGTACGGCGATGAAACAATCGCCGTTTCGCCGGGCAAGTTTTTCGGCATGGCCATCAACCAGCACGACAACGACGGCGCGGGACACGACGCCTCGGTGCAGTGGGCCGCGGTGATGAGCGACATGGTATGGAACATGCCCAAAAACCACGGGACGGTGAAATTCCTTTCGAACAACAGGCTTCAGTTCACAGCGAAAAACGCGATGACGGGAAGAACCAACCTCATTCCCTCC
>JBFZEN010000180.1:0-7566 GCA_041306805.1 bacterium | reverse complement strand
AGCGCAGCGCCTGGTTCGGCTGCGCCTGCTGCCCCAGCAACGTGTGCCGCTTCATCCCGTCCATTCCCGGCTACGCCTATGCATCGGCCGGGAACCGGGTGTACGTGAACCTGTTTTTCAAAAACAGCGCGTCCATTCCGCTTGACAAGAACAGGGTGGACCTGGTCCTGCAAACGCAATATCCCTGGGAAGGCAAAATCGTCCTGACCGTCAAGCCCCGCAGATCCGCCGATTTTGAAATGGCCGTCCGGATACCGGGCTGGGCCCGGGAAGAACCCGTGCCGGGAGACCTGTATGCCTTCGATGGGAAAGGCGGCTCCCCGTTCACGATACGGGTGAACGGCCGCACGTTTCCATTCAATATGGAGAAGGGCTACGCGGTTCTGCGCCGCCAGTGGAAAAAGAACGACATGGTTGAATTGTCGCTTCCCATGCCCGTGCGCCGCATCCTGGCGAATCCCGAAATCAAGGATGACGCGGGGAAGGCCGCGCTTCAGCGCGGGCCCGTCGTTTACTGCGCCGAGTGGCCCGATTTTTCTGAAAAGCGCGTGTTGAACCTGCTTCTCGAAAAAGACGCCGTCCTCCGCGCGGAATTCCGGCCCGACCTGCTCGGAGGGATCACGGTGATCAAGGGAAAGGCCCTGGCCTTCACGCGGGTCCAACCTGACACCGTCCGGTCTGAAACGGAATTCACGGCCGTACCGTATTACGCGTGGGCCAATCGCGGCAAGGGGGAGATGGCCGTATGGATCCCGTTTGAAGAAGCGGCCGTGCGCCCGTCCGGCGAATTTGTCACTCCGTGAATGGGTTATGGAAGGAATTGACATGAAAAATGTTTTGCAGAAACGGGCGCGCCTGGCGGGGCTGTTTGTCGGAGTTTCACTTTCGGCGGCGGGA
This sequence comes from bacterium, assembly GCA_041306805.1. Taxonomy (GTDB): domain Bacteria; phylum Zhuqueibacterota; class QNDG01; order QNDG01; family DTFT01; genus JBFZEN01. The sequence goes on along the minus strand of JBFZEN010000180.1, from coordinate 6,669 downwards.
TTCGGACAGCAGGCAGGCCCGCTTTACCTCGACCCGGCCCAGCCGGTCGAAGCCAGGGTCGAGGACCTGTTGAAAAGACTGACGCTCGAGGAAAAGGTGTCGCTGGTGCACGCCAATTCAAAATTCAATTCAGGCGGTATCCCGCGGCTGGGCGTTCCGGAATTGAGGATGTCGGACGGGCCGCACGGTGTGCGGGAGGAAATCGAGCGCGATACGTGGAAGCCGGCCGGGCGCACGGACGACTTTGCATCGTACCTGCCCGTGGGCATGGCCCTGGCCGCCACATGGAACACGGACCTGGCGCGCATTTTCGGAGAGACGTTGGGGCGGGAGGCGCTGGCCCGGGGCAAGGACGTCATGCTGGGGCCGGGGCTGAACATCATGCGCACGCCCCTGTGCGGCAGGAATTTCGAGTATTTCGGCGAGGATCCGTTTCTCACCGGCCGGATGGGCGTCGCCTATATACGCGGCATGCAGTCGCAGGATGCGGCCGCATGCGTCAAGCATTTCGCGGCCAACAACCAGGAATGGCAGCGTGGCAGCATCAATGTCGAAATGGATGAAAGGGCGCTGCGCGAAATCTACCTGCCCGCTTTCAAGGCCGCCGTGAAGGAGGCGGGCGCGCTCACGGTCATGGGCGCCTACAACCGGTTCCGCGGCGCGCATTGCTGCAACAACGACGTTCTGCTGAACACCGTCCTGAAGGGGGAGTGGGGGTTCAAGGGACTGGTCATGTCCGACTGGAACGGAACGCACGACACGCGCGAGTCGGTATTCGGGGGCCTTGACCTCGAGATGGGCACGAACAAGCCCACCGGGGAGTTTTATATGGCGGAACCGTTTCTGGAAGGCCTCAGAAAAGGCGAGTACCCCGATTCCATTCTGGACGACAAGGTGAGGCGCAACCTGCATGTGCTGTTCACGCTGAAGGCGGTTGACGGCAAAAAGGCGGGATCGATGAACACCGCGGAAAACCAGAACGCGGCGCGCCGGACGGCCGAGGAGGGCATGGTCCTTCTTAAAAACGAGGGGAACACGCTTCCCCTGAAAACGGAAGAGATCAGAACACTGGCGGTGATAGGCGGAAACGCAACACGCAAATTCGCGCGCGGCGGCGGCAGTTCGGGCATCAAGGCGTTCTATGAAATCACGCCGCTTGAAGGGATTGTCCAGCGTGTCGGCGCCAAGGTCAACGTGGTCTATTCCGAAGGCTACACTCCGACGGGTCAGGGTTTTCCGAGAATCAATCCTGCGGGCATGCCTCCCGGGACCTCCGGTGGGACCTCCGGTGGGACCTCCGGTCCGCAAAGAACGGGTCCGCCTGGCATGGGTCCGGAGGGAACAACCCTGTCTTGGGGGGGACTGCAGGAGGCGGGCCCGCAAAAAGACAGCACTCTGGTCGAACGCGCCGTACAGGCGGCGGAAAAAGCGGACGCGGTCATCGTGATCGCCGGCCTGAACCACGGCCGCTTTCTCGACGCCGAGGGCGTGGACAGAAGAGACATGAAACTTCCATACGGGCAGGATGAATTGATCAGCCGCGTGGCGCAGGCCAATCCCAGAACGGCCGTCGTCATCGTTTCCGGCGCACCCGTGGAAATGGACGCCTGGCTGGACCGCGTCCCGGCCGTGCTGCAGGCGTGGTACGCGGGCATGGAGGGCGGCAACGCGCTGGCCCGCATCCTGTTCGGTGACGTGAATCCTTCGGGCAAGCTTCCGTGCACTTTTCCCGCAAGGCTGGAGGACTCGCCCGCACACGCCCTTGGCGCCTATCCCGGCAAGGACGGCACGGTGCGCTACGACGAAGGCCTGCTGGTGGGCTACCGCTGGTTCGACGCCAAATCCATCGAGCCTCTTTTCCCGTTCGGCCATGGGCTTTCGTACGCCGGGTTCGCCTATTCCAAGCTGCGGCTGGTCCGCGGCAACGGCAATTCCGGCCCCCTCGTCGAGATCCGGTTCGAAATGGAAAATACGGGAAAAACCGAAGGAGGCGAAACCGCGCAGGTGTATGTGCAGGACATGCAGTCGAGCCTGCCGCGGCCGGTGAAGGAACTGAAGGGATTTCAAAAGGTTTTTCTGAAGCCGGGAGAAAAAACGGCGGTTTCCATTCCGCTTGACAGGACGGCATTCTCTTTTTTCGATCCGGAGAAGGGGGGATGGCTGGCCGAGAAGGGGGATTTTCACATCATGATCGGCAGCTCTTCGCGAGACATCCGGCTGCAGGAAAAATTCAAACTCCGGGAAAGCTGTTTTGAAACGGAAGGGCGGAAGACAATAAAGGCCAAATAATTGTTCTCCCCAAAAATCGAACACCGAAGGACACCCGGGGGGTTGTATGGCATTGCATTGGATTGACGTTCTCATCCTGATTTTATTCTATGCCGCCGTGCTGTCGCTGGGGCTCTCCAAAAGACGCAGGGGAAACACCAGCGAAGATTATTTTCTCGCAGGGAGAAACCTGCCCTGGTGGATCATCGGCATTTCCATCGTCGCGGCGAACATTTCCACCGAACAGTTCGTGGGCATGGCCGGGCAGGGCGCCGGGCGCTCGGGCCTGGCCGTGAGCGCGTGGCAGCTGACGGGATCCATCGGCATCGTTCTTGTCGCTTTTTTCTTTCTTCCCCGTTTTCTCAAGGCCGGCATCTACACCATGCCCGAATACCTCGAGTACCGTTACAATCCGCTTGCGCGGTCCCTGATGTCGATAGCGACCGTCGTGATCTATGCGACGGTCACGATCACCGCAGTGCTGTATTCCGGGGGCCTGACCCTGCATACGGTATTCGGCATTCCGCTCCATTACGCGGTGCGGGGGATCGGCCTGATCGCAGCAGTCTACACCGTCTGGGGCGGGCTGGCGGCCGTGGCCTGGGCCGACCTGCTTCAGGGAGGCGCGCTGCTTCTGGGCGGCGTGATCACACTGGTGGTGGGCCTGCACGCGGCCGGAGGCATCCCTTCGTTTCTCGAACACAACGCCGACCGTCTCCACATGATCCTTCCCGCCGGTCACCCCGAACTGCCGTGGACGGTGCTCATCGGAGGGATGTGGATACCGATTTTCTACTACTGCGGCCTGAATCAGTTCATCGTCCAGCGCACTTTGGCCGCCAGAGACCTGCGACAGGGACAACTCGGCATTCTCTTCGCGGCCGCGCTGTGGATCGTCATTCCATTCGCCATCGTCATGCCGGGCATCATTGCCGTCCAGCTGTACGGCGACAAGCTCGCCGGGGCCAGCGACCAGGCCTATCCCATGCTCATACGCAACCTCATGCCGACGGGTTTCCGGGGGCTGATTTTCGCGGCCCTGGCCGGAGCGGTGATCAGCACGCTGTCGTCCATGCTCAATTCGGCCTCGACCTTGTTCACCATTGACCTGTACGCGAGACACATCCGGCCCAAGGCGACGCAGGCCCATCTGGTCAGGGTCGGGCGGGCCATGACCATCCTTTTTCTCGTCATCGGGATGATGCTGGCCCCGGCCCTGGCCGATCCCCGGTTCAAGGGCGTGTTCAGTTTCATCCAGGAATTCCAGGGCTACATTTCGCCGGGCATCCTTGCCGCTTTCGTTTTCGGCTTCCTGTTCAGGCGCGCTCCCGCCGCGGCAGGCGTGTCGTCCCTGGTTTTAAGTCCGGTGATATACGGCAGCCTTCAGCTGGGCTGGGGACATGTCGCCTACCTGCACCGCATGCTGATCACATTCCTGATGGTCTGCCTGGTCATGGGCCTGATCACGATCATCCGTCCGCTTCAGAAACCCAGAATTCTGCCTGTCAAACAGGACTTCGACACAAGGCCCTCGCCGCCGGTGCTGGCTCTGGGCATCGCCGTGATATTCATGGTTATCGCGTTCTTCATCGTCTTCAGATAAGCAAGGAAAATAAACATGAAAATGACAAGCTCTTTTTTCCCGGCTGTCGTCATCGCGTGGTTTTCGGCCTGCGGGCAGATTGTGAACGGCCAGAGCCCCGTCCCCGAAACAATCCCCCTGGAAGGGGAATGGCGCTTCGCTCTCGACAGGCTCGACCGGGGAAAAGAAGAGCAGTGGTTCAACGGTTCTCTGCCCGAACGCGTCCGGCTTCCGGGACTGCTGCAGGCCCAGGGTTACGGCGATGATGTCTCGCTTACCACCGAATGGATGGGCAGGCTGCACGATCCGCTGTGGTACCTGCGGGCCGAATACAGAAAATACAGTCCGCCCGGAAATGTGAGGACGCCGTTTCTTCTTCAGCCCGACAAACATTACACGGGCGCGGCCTGGTACCAAAGGGCTTTCGTCATTCCCGCCGGATGGAAAGGGCGCAGGGTGGTGCTGTTTCTGGAACGTCCGCACTGGCAGACCGAGGTCTGGGTGGACGGCAAAAACATAGGGACCTGCGATGCGCTGGGAACGGCGCACAGTTACGACACGGGGATGCTGAACCCCGGCGCGCACACCCTGACCGTCCGCGTGGACAACCGTATGGTCGTGGACGTCGGGCACAACGCGCACAGCATGACCGATTACACCCAGGGCAACTGGAACGGCATCGTCGGCAGAATCGAACTGCGCTCCACGGGATCGGTCTGGCTTGAAGACATCCAGGTCTTTCCGGACGCGGCGAAGAAAAGCGCCGTGGTCCGGGTCGCTTTGGGAAACGCCACGGGGAAAAAGGGCGAAGGCACATTGACGGCAGGAGGCCGGAAAGCGTCCGTTGCGTGGAATGAAACGGGCGGGTCGGCCGAACTGGAAGTCGCGCTGGGGAAAGATGCTAAAACGTGGGATGAATTCAATCCGAATCTGACCTCTCTGTCGGTCCGCCTCGAAGGCGATGGGGCGGGCGACGAACGCACCGTTGTTTTCGGCCTGCGCGAGGTCGGCGTCGAGGGAAAGCAGTTCACGCTCAACGGACGGAAAATCTTTTTGCGCGGCACGCACGAGGGGTGCTCGTTTCCGCTGACCGGACATCCCCCCATGGACAAGCAGTCATGGGCGCGCATTTTCAGGATATGCAGGGGATACGGTCTCAACCACATGCGCTTTCATTCCTGGTGCCCGCCCGAGGCGGCATTCGCCGCGGCGGATGAAATCGGCTTTTACCTGCATGCGGAGTGCTCAATCTGGGCGCGCGACGGCGTGCGGATCGATTTGGGCAATAAAACCGAAGCCTGGCTTTACGAGGAGAGCCGGCGCATGATGAAAGCGTACGGCAACCACCCCTCGTTCATCCTGCTCAGCCACGGAAACGAACCCGAGGGCCGATGGGTGGAAAGCCTGTCGAAGTGGGTCGAATACTGGAAGGAACGCGACGCACGGCGCCTGGTCGCGGCCTGCACGGGATGGGCCATGCAGTCCATGCCGGGCCCGGTGACGGGGACGCAGTTTTTGGACGTCGGCCGCATCGGTTTGAATCCGGTCCGGGGACAGGCCGGCTGGAACGGCAAAGACTACCGCATGGCGGTGGATGGCGTGGATGTGCCCGTCATCACGCATGAACTGGGCCAGCACGCGGTTTTTCCGGATTTTGACGAGATCGGGAAATACACGGGTCCGTTCAAGCCGAAAAATTACGAATTTTTCCGCGAGTCGCTCAAGGAACACGGTATGCTGAACCAGGCGCGTGATTTTCTCATGGCGACGGGCAGGCTGCAGGTGCTCGCCTATAAGGAAGACATCGAAGCGTGCCTGCGCACGCCCGGGCTGGCGGGGTTCCAGCTGCTTGATTTGCACGATTATCCCGGACAGGGCACGTCGCCCATAGGCGTTCTGGATGTGTTCTGGGATAAAAAGGCGTACGTCGGTGCAGATGAATTCAGGAGTTTCTGCGACACCACCGTGCTGCTGGCAAGGCTGAGCGGCCGGACCCTGACCCGTAAACAAAGACTGACCGTTCAGGTGGAAGCGGCCCACGCGGGGAAAACGGGCATGGAAGGCGCCGTGGTCGCATGGAGAATCGTCAACAGGAACGGTTCCATCGCAGCCCGTGGTGAAATGCCGCCGCAACACATTCCCTTTGGTACGGGCCTGCCCCTGGGGGCGGTCGAAGCGGATCTGTCCGGATTCGCCGCGCCGGAACAATACAGGCTGGTCGTCGGCCTGAAGCACACGCGTATTGAAAACAGCTGGAATTTCTGGGTGTATCCGGACAGCGTCGTCACGGCGCCTCCGGCCGGCATCACCATCGCGTTTGATTTTGACGAGAAAACGAAAAACAGGCTTGAGGCGGGGGAAAAGGTGCTGTTGATTCCGCGGCAGGACATGCTCTCGTGGGACAGCCCCCCTTTCATGTTCGCTCCGATTTTCTGGAACAGGCAGCTTTTCCCGAAATGGGACAGATCCATGGGGCTCTTGTGCGACCGAAGGCACCCGGCGCTGGCCCTTTTCCCGACTGATTTTCACGGCGACTGGCAGTGGGAGGCTTTGATCGGGCCGGGCTGCCGCGCCATAAGTCTCGATGGATTTTCCCCGAAGCTCAAGCCTGTCGTGCAGGCCATTGACGATTACAACAGGAACAACAGGCAGGGGCTTTTATTCGAATGTAAAGCGGGAAAGGGCAGACTGCTGGTATGCTCGTTCGATCTGGCGGCGGATGCCGGAACATCCCCGGCCAAAAGACAACTCATGGCGAGCCTGCTTTCGTACATGGGCGGTAAAAAGTTCAATCCATCAGTACAAGTCACGACGGGACA
>JBFZEN010000179.1:0-6301 GCA_041306805.1 bacterium | reverse complement strand
TCTCCTGAAAGGGATTGTCGACGCCCGCGTAAATGAACTTGCCGTCGTGCCGGATGGAAGACATCTTCCCGTGCATCACGTTCTGGGCCCGCGTCACCTTTCCCCCGAACGCGCTGGCTATGGCCTGGTGCCCCAGGCACACGCCAAGCACGGGGCACACGCCCGCCATGGACCGGATCAGGTCCATGGAGATTCCCGCCTCGTCCGGCGTGCACGGCCCCGGCGAAACCAGAACGCCTGAAGGCCTCAATTCGCGGACTTCGTCCACCGACACCGCGTCGTTCCTGAAGACGCGCACGTCCGTGCCGAGTTCCCCCAGGTACTGCACCAGGTTGTAAACGAACGAATCGTAATTGTCAAGAACCATGATCATGCCTTCCTCCGTTCAGCCCGCGAGTATCCCGGCCGCGGAGAGAACCGCGCGGGCCTTGTTGATCGTTTCCATGTATTCCTTTTCCGGATCCGAATCGGCCACGATGCCCGCCCCGGCCTGCACCGTTCCCCTGCCGTTCTGCATGGTGAGCATGCGTATGGCGATGCACATGTCCATGCCGCCCGAGTATCCGAAATAGCCGATGGCGCCGGCGTACGGACCGCGGCCGTCCGGTTCGAGCTCGTCGATGATTTCCATGGCGCGCACCTTGGGCGCGCCCGACACCGTGCCCGCGGGAAAACAGGCCCTGAACACGTCGAACGCGTCTTTTCCCTTTTTCAGCTTTCCCTCCACGTTCGACACGAGGTGCATGACCTTCGAGTAGCGTTCCACCTCGAAAAGTCCGGTGGGCTTGATGCTTCCGTATTCGCACACCCGCCCCAGGTCGTTGCGCGCGAGGTCGACCAGCATCACGTGCTCGGCTTTTTCCTTTTCGTCCCTGAGCAGATCGGCCTCGAGCGCCCTGTCCTCCTCATCCGTTTTTCCCCTGGGACGCGTGCCCGCAAGCGGACGGGAACACGCCGTTCTTTCTTCCAGCTTGACAAGAATTTCGGGCGAAGAACCCAGCACATGCCTGTCACCCAGCCTTAAAAAATACATGTAAGGCGAGGGATTGGTCGTTCTCAGATGTTTGTACGTGAGCAGCGGATCGGCGGGAAAGGGAAATGATATTTTTCTGGAGAGCACGATCTGGAACGCGTCCCCCGCCCTGATATACTCCTTGGCCCGCCGCACCGCGGTGCAGAAGGCTTCCCGCGGAAAATTGGAACGGATTTCCCCCGGTTCCACAAGAACCGTATCCGCGAAGGATGCGGGCGGATGATTCATGGCTTCCATGTTTTTTAAAATCCGTCTTGCGGCCGGTTCGCCGTCTTTTTCGTCGTACACGATCACGTCCGCGGCGTTTTCAAGATGGTCGAACACGACCAGTTCCGAGGGAAAAATAAAATCGAGATCGGGAACGGACCGTTCCTTGGAATTCCCGGCCGGCAGGTTCTCGATGAGCCGGACCGCATCGTAGGAAACGGTTCCGACGGCGCCGCCTGAAAACGGCGGCACGGCGGGCGGCATGACGCCGCAATGAACGAATTTTTTCAGAAGGTCAAAAGGATCCCCCTGCGCGGTTTGGACGGATCCGTTTGCGATGAGCCGGATATCCCTTCCGCAACTCTGAAACCGCATGAACGGCCTTCCGCCGATAAACGAATACCTTCCCCGTTTTTCGGGGCTTTCAAGGGATTCGTATAAAAACGCCCATGCCTCCCCATGGTACAACGCCTCGAACAGATCCACGGGTGTTCCGGCCAGGGGAACGCGCGCGTGCGCCGGTTTGAGATTTTTAAAAAGGGTATCGAACATCAATGAATTCTCCAATATCCATATTTATTTCAGGGCTCAGTATTTAACCTACGATCTCAGATGTCAGATCAACGATCTGAGATCTGAGATCGTTGATCTGACATCTGAGATCTTATATCACACATCACCCATGACCCATCACCTTTTGCCGGCTGCTTACTGCTGACTGCGCAAAGTGGCTTTCTTCAACTCCCGAACCAGCGCCCCGACATCCTCCCCTTTTCCCACCGCCTCCACGAGCCGGCTGCCCACGATCACGCCGTCCGCCATGCAAGCAATGCGCCTGACCTGGCCGGGCGTGGAAATGCCGAATCCCACGGCCAGAGGCTTGTCCGTGATCCGTCTGAGGCGTTCGAGAAATTCCCGCAGCCCGGAAGGAACCCCCTCGCGTACGCCCGTGGTGCCCGTCAGGCTGACGCAATACACGAAACCGCCGCATCTCGACGCGATGAGCCGAAGGCGTTTCGGTGGAGACACCGGCGTCGCGAGGAATATCATGGCGATCGCGTTCCGTTCCGCCTCCTCGCGCCATGAATCGGATTCCTCGACGGGGAGGTCGGGAACGATCAGACCCGAGAATCCGGTTTCGCTCATATTCCGGAAAAGTCTTTTCGCGCCGAAGGCCATGAGGGGGTTGATGGAAGACATCATGATGCGCGGCTTTTCAGTGCCCAGCGCCCGGACGGCTTTGAACAGGCCCGCGAGATTCGTGCCCTGCCGCAGGGCCTCGGTGCCGGCGTTCTGTATGGCCGGGCCGTCGGCCACGGGATCAGAAAAGGGAACGCCGATTTCAATCATGTCGGCGCCTCCGTCGTCCATCGCCTGAAAGCATTCCATGGACTTTTCCATCGAGGGATAACCGGCCATGCCGTATACGACCAGCGCCGCCTGATTTTTCGCCTTCAATGAATCGAATGTCTGTTCGATGGTCATGCCGCACCCATGACGATGCCGAGATCCTTGTCGCCGCGGCCCGACAGGTTCACGATCATCGATTTTCCCCGTCCCAGGCGTTTCGCGTACCGGACGGCGTAAGCCACGGCGTGGGCGCTTTCAAGCGCCGGAAAGATGCCCACCGTTTCAGACAACAATCTGAACGCCTCGAGAGCCTGCCCGTCATCCACGGTTTCATAGCGGACGCGTCCGCTTTCCTTGAGCCAGGCGTGTTCCGGTCCGACTCCGGGGTAGTCCAGCCCCGCGGAGACCGAATGCGTCGGCAAAACCTGCCCGTTCCCGTCCTGCAGCACGTAACTTCTCGCTCCATGCAGCACGCCCACCGATCCCCTGCACATCGTGGCGCCGTGTTCTCCGGGATTTTGCCCGCGGCCCCCCGCTTCCACTCCGATCAATTCGATATCCTGATCCAAAAACGGATGGAACAGGCCCATGGCGTTGCTGCCGCCCCCGACGCAGGCCACCAGGCAGCATGGCGGGACCCGGGGAGAGAGATGCCTGATTTGTTCCTTCAACTCGGTCCCGATGACGGACTGAAAATCACGGACCATGAGTGGATAGGGGTGCGGACCGACCACCGATCCGATGCAGTAGTACGTGTCGCGCACGTTCGCCACCCAGTCGCGCATGGCCTCGTTGATCGCGTCCTTCAGCGTGCGCGACCCTGCATCCACGGAAACCACTTCGGCCCCGAGAAGGCGCATCCTGAACACGTTCATGCTCTGCCGCCTGACGTCCTCAGAACCCATGTAAACGGTGCAGGAAAGCCCGAACAGCGCGCATGTGGTGGCCGTGGCCACGCCGTGCTGGCCTGCACCGGTTTCGGCGATGATCCGCTTCTTGCCCATGCGGTTGGCGACCAGAATCTGTCCGAGCGTGTTGTTGATCTTATGGGCTCCCGTGTGGAGCATGTCCTCGCGCTTCAGAAGAATACGCGCCCCTCCGGCTTTTTCGGATAGCCGCCGGGCCTCGTACAGCAGGGTCGGACGTCCGGCGTACCCGCGCAAAAGCGACTGAAAGGCCTTCTGAAAAGCGGGATCCACCCGGATTCTCGCGTATTCCCCGCCCAGTTCCGAGAGCGCGCCCATGACGGTTTCGGGAACGAACCGGCCTCCGAACTGTCCATAGTATCCGCCGGAATCCGGCACGGACTGAGGCTTGCCTTTCGTTTCCGTCCGAATTTGCGCCTCCCGGCCGGACCGGGGCAATGTGGATATCCTGACTTTGATTCCCCGGAGCCGGCTTCGGGGCGACCCTGTGGTTTTTCGAGCCGTTCCCGGATCCGGTTGCCTGTTTTTTTCACGCACTGTTTTCTTCCGCATGGACGATTTCCTCTATGAATTTTCGTATCAGATCCGCGTCCTTGACGCCCGGTTCTTTTTCGACACCCGACGAAACATCCACCCCGAACGGCCTGAGAATCCGGACCGCCTGCCCGACATTGGCGGAATTCAATCCCCCGGCCACGATCAGGGGCAGGGAAATACCGGCCGCGATATTCCAGTCGAAGGGGATGCCGTCCCCGGCGCCGGGATCGAGCAGATATCCGAACACGGAATAGGCCCGCATTCTCGACTCGAGCTCCGCCTCGGTGTCATGGGGCTGTACTTGGAAACGTTTGATCACCTGTCTGTCGATGGAACGGCAGGCATCCGGAGTTTCCGTTCCGTGCAGCTGCACCGCGTCCAGCCCGCACCATTCGGCGACGGACCGGACGGCCGCGGGATCGTCGTCCATGAAAACGCCGACGGTCTTGGCTTTTCCCCCGAGGGCCCTGACGACGGATTTCGCCTCGGGCAGGCCGATTTTCCGTTTGGATTCGGCGAAAACCAGCCCGATGGCGTCCGCCCCGCAACCGGCCGCGGCCACGGCGTCCTTCACCGAGGTAATGCCGCATATCTTCACCCAGGTCCTGCGGAGGCGCGGATTCACGTCGTGCCGCCCTTCAGGTCCCGGGGCATCACTTTCGAACCGCCGCTGCGCATCAGGATTTCCCCCGCCAGAATTGCGTCGAACCCCGCCCGACGCAGCAGAACGGCGTCTTCGCCCGAACGGATGCCGCTTTCGCTTACCTTGATCTTGCCGGGGGGAATGCCGGCGGCCAGGCGGAGGGAGGTTCTGAGGTCGACTTGCAGCGTGTCGAGATCCCTGTTGTTCACTCCGATGACGGACGCACCCGCTTCAAGGGCCCTGACCAACTCGAGCGCGCCATGCACTTCGACGAGTGCGTCCATGCCGAGTCGGTGTGAAAGGTCGAGAAGCCGCCTGAGCGCGGAATCATCCAGCAACCGCACGATCAAAAGGACGGCGTCGGCTCCCGATAGCGCCGATTCGTGAACCTGGTACGGGTCGATGATGAATTCCTTGCGCAGCACCGGCAGGCGCACGGCCTGCTTCACCGCGCGAAGGTCGTCGATGGACCCGCCGAAGAAGCGCATGTCGGTGAGAACCGAAACGGCGTCCGCGCCGTTTTTTTCATACAGCAAGGCGCGGTCCGCCGGATCTGCCTTCGCGGCGATGGGTCCGGCTGACGGTGATTTTCTCTTGAATTCGGCGATGACGGACAAACCCGGCTTCTTCAACGCCTCCATGAAACGGCCCGGTTGTCCGCCGGCATGCGGGGCCGTGGCGCTCAGCGGAAAGCGGATCTTTCTTTCCTCCACCTCGCGCTTTTTCTCTTCTAATATCTTTTCTAATAGCATGGCTAAAGGCCGTATATGGTTTTTGGTTTTTGAATTTTAATCTTTTATTTATTTTCCTGCCGGCTGCATTCCGCCTACGGCCAACTTGACTTCTCCTGACCCTGAACATTTTTCACCGGTTCGATTCCTCGATCAGCCTGTCCAGCGCATTCATCGCCCTTCCCGAATCGATGGAAATTTCGGCCATTTTCACCCCTTCGGACATATTTGCCGCTTTTCCTCCGATGTAAATCACGGCGCCCGCGTTGAGAAGCACGGTGTCGCGGGCAGGACCCTTCTTCCCGGCCAGTATGTCGCGCGCGATTCCGGCGTTGGTGTCCGCGTCCCCTCCTTTCAGGGCTTCGCGGGGAGCCCGCCTGAAACCGAACGACTCGGGCTGGATGGAATACCTCGATATCTCCCCGTTTTTCATTTCCGTGACCTTGGTTTCGCCCGTCAGCGTGATTTCGTCCAGCCCGTCCTCGCCGTGAACCACAAGCACGTGTTCCGAACCGAGCTCCTTCAAAACGCAGGCCAGCCTGTCTGTCAGGGTGCCGTCGTAAACGCCCAGCAGCTGCCTTTTGGCCCCGGCCGGATTGGTGAGCGGGCCCAGGATGTTGAAAACCGTGCGTATGCCGATCTCGCGCCGCGGGCCGATGGCATGTTTCATGGCCGGGTGGAGGTTGGGCGCGAACAGGAATCCGATGCCCGTTCCGTCGATGCAGCGCGAAATCCCGTCCGGAGGAAGGTCCACGTTGACGCCGAGGGCCTTGAACACGTCCGCACTCCCGCACCGGCTCGATCTGGACCTGTTTCCGTGCTTTGCGACGGCGCATCCGGCTCCCGCCGCGATCAGGGCGCTCACGGTGGACCG
>JBFZEN010000178.1:0-3407 GCA_041306805.1 bacterium | reverse complement strand
GTTCCATTTTCATGTTCCTTTCATGACCGCATTCCCCGGTTTGGCATTAAAAATCTGTCTTTTTCATCAGGGGATCGACAGGTACGGTCTTTTTGATTAAAGCCGATCCGGCTCGATGCATCGCGGGCCCGGGCCTGCCTTTCACGATCACATGGATTCTTGGAGAAGAAAAAATTCCGAATGAATAATATTAATCGAGAATCCGCATAAAATCAAGTAAAAAATTGTTTCAGGGATTGAAGCCCCCGGCAGCTCGAGGCCGGGAATCGTCGATCTGTAAGGTGGAAAATATTGATATCCGCTCGCAAACCCCTGTGAATGCGCGCACTGTCAGATTCGAAGCAAGGAATGTCCATGTGGCGATTGGAATCATTTCCAATCCATGGAGACAAGGGTTCTGATCCTCACCCAATCGTTCCTGGCAGGCAGACGGAAGGCCTCCTTCAGGAATTCATCGAGCATGAATTTGGAGCCCGGTATCAAATCGATCAGCACGGATCCGCCCGCGCCGGACCTGCATGTGAAGGACTGTATCATTTTCTTTTTCAGGGACTCACGGGTGAACTCCAGGGTGAATCCGTCCCGGCCGTTTTTCTTTTGAGTATATTTCAGATGTCGCGATTTCATATAGCTCTGTTCATCCAAAGGATACTCCGAATGAATGCTCAGGCTGATCCCTTGAGGATGTTCGTCCGACAGGCTGCACAGCTTGCCCCAACCCTCCAAATGAGAATTCACTGTCCTGATGAAATCCGGATTCCCCATGTTCTCCCGGATTCTGCCTGCGGCGCCCCGGTACCAGGCCAGCCGCACGACGTCATCACCGAGCGCCCACTCGGAAACCATCCGCGCTTTCTTGACTCCCCTGTAAGGTATGGCCAGTTCAGGATCCGACAGCATCAGGCCGCGGGCAAGGACTGCACCGAAATATTTCCAGGGGACTCCCCTGGAGCGTTCGCCTGCCTCGACCCTGAAGTCAACGACTGTTTCATCCCTGCGCCGGTCATGAAAAGCCTTAACCCAGGTTTCCACCGGGCCCGGATGTCCGGCAGAAGCAGCTTTGTGTTGCACAGGTTCTGTCCCCGCGCATGCACCGCACACTGGACATGTTTTTTCACCAGGCCTGCACGACGCATCCTGCTCGTCGAACGAGCGGGCCATGCCGTAACGCCGGATCAGGAAGCGCCGGGTGATGCCGGTTTTCATCCTGACCCAGACCGGAGGCTCCAGATAACAGGATCCTGCCACAAGGTCGGCTGCGGACAAGCCGGCTTTGCCCGCATTCGCCTGGAAGGCGCGCGTGAACGTCTTGGAAATGCTGCGGTGATAGACAAATCCGGTCTGTCTGACGGTTTCCATCAGCGTCTGCAGGACCCGTTCATCCCTCGCCCTGGCCAGAACCTGGGACATCCAGGCCTCCTGTACTTCCGAGGCCAGCCTGTATTCGAATCCACCTGCAATAATCATTTCCGAGAGTCTGTCCAGAATGACTTCGTACCGGTCCATGTCCAGGCCTTGCTCATATTCCAGCGGCGTCCAGGGAAACCGGACCAGCGGAGTCACTGAAAAAATGATGCGTGGTGCGGAGCGGAATTTCCGGACAAGCCTGGAGAGGAATTTCAAAAACGCCTCGAAATCCGTGAAATCCCCTTCCCTTTCCAGTCCTGTGGAGATCAGGAAAATTTTGAGTTCCCGGAGCGGATCTTGAAAGACGGCCTCCAGTCCTGAGCGGAGATCCTGATCCGAAAGATTCTTGTGCAGGTAGCGCCGCAGCCTGGGAGAAATTCCCTCCATGGCGCAGGTGATGGAGGATTTTCCGACACCGCGGAGCATCTGAACCAGGGTTGGATCCATTGCCAGTCGGTCGAAACGCTGGCTTTTCAATTTCACGGTCGGAAAAATCCCCGACAGCTCCCCGACCAGTGCGTGTATTTCAGAATGGATGTTGAAATTGTAGCTGGACAACTCCACGGAATCAAGTCCCATGGCCGCCTTCATCCGCCCCGCATGGCCGAGCAGCAGGTCCAGGGGCGCCTCCCGGTACGGCTTGTGATTCCAGCTTTCGAAGCAGAAACTGCAGAAATACGGACAACCTTCGCTGATCATGAGGTTCGCCTTGCCGGCCTGCCCTTCCTCAAACAGGACCGGCGCTGAAAGAAGCAGGGAACCGGAGTCGAATTTCCGGGAAGATTCGATGCGTGTATCGCCGGGCTTGTCGGGTTCAAAGAAACCAGGGATGGATTTCAGCCTGCCGAGCGCCTCGCGCTTGGACAAGCCTTCCTTTTTGGAATCGCGAAGCGAGGAGAACAGGCGGGCAAGGCATTTGGAATCACCGCCTGCGAATATACCGTCCACGAGCGGGTCTGCATTCCAAAGGAGCGAGGTGGCCAGGGCATTGGACCCGCCGAGCAGGATCAACGGAATCCCGGCATGGTTCATCCGTTCCGTTTTCCGCAGTGGGATCATGCTTTTTTCCAGCATGACCGGGATGTTGATCATTTCCTGCACGATCGAATTGGAAAATCCGATGCAGTCGAAGCCGGGGGGGCCCATCTTGGAGGATGTGCCGAGCAGCCATGGAATCCGGTCGCGTTCAAAAATCGAAGCATCGCCTGGAGGCGGGAGATAGGCCAGATCCGGATAAACACCCTCGGTGCCTGCGGCTATCTGGTAAAGCAATTTGTGGCCGAAAGAATCGGCGGTATCACGGTAAGTGGACAGGCGTGCGAACAGTATACGGAAAGGCCGCTCCGCATATTCCAGAAGCGGCAAGGAATTGATTTCATTGCCTTTGAGCCAGAGCCCGTATCCGGTAAGATATGGATAAATGCGTCTGTACCAGTTATCATGGGATGTTTCAACATCCCCGGCCGGTTTTAACGCATCTAAGGCGTTCTTCATGGCAGTTAAAAAAATATGGACATTTCTTCCCGCCGGAGTTCAGTCTCCGTTTAATAAGTTACACAAATTATGCCACTAATAAAAGAGTATAGATCTGCATATTGAAGCTCCCCGGCTGTGAGCTGCCGGGGAATCTTCGATCTTTAAGGAAGAAAATATTTATATTCGCTCGCTTACCCCGGGTCAAAGCCCGGGGCTGGCCCCGGGACCAGGTCCGGGGTAAGCCCCACGGCAAGCCCCGGGGCATGCGCTCGCTTTCAGATTCAGGTTCAGGTCGACAAATTTTTAAAGAAATCCTTTTCTGTTTGTAATAATATTTTGTAACTTTTCCGTCCAATTGCCGTAGAATCAGAAAACCTGCGAAGGTTTTTTTTTGGACTGCGACTGACTTGTCAGTCAGAAAATGACCGGTAAGTGCTAAGGAGGAAACATGGCGGTCTCGTCCCACGTAAGCCGCAAGGAAAAGGAGATACAGTCCAGAAAAAAGGATATTTTGGATGCGGCTG
>JBFZEN010000177.1:0-5833 GCA_041306805.1 bacterium | reverse complement strand
TACGCTTCGATGTAGGCGAACGTGCCGTACCCGCCCATGCTCAGGCCCGTCATGTATATCCTGCGCGCGTTCACACGGTAATTCCGGACGATGAGGCCGATCAGCTGGTGCACCTTCACCACGTTCCACCATTGATCATGGCACTGGGGAGAAACCACGATCAAGGGCCATGGCGGCGCCCATTTTTTCGTCCGGATCAGCCGGGGCGGGCCGTTGGCGAGCACTTTGTCAAGCACGGTGGAATCGGACGCGCTGCTGCCCCTCTCGCCTGCGCCGTGCAAAAATATCAGCAGGGGATAGGCGGCTTCGGCTGTCTCATATCCGGAAGGCGTATAGATGTAATAGCCGTAGGGGATGGACGCATTGAGGGGCACGGCCTTGTGCACGCCTCCCTCGTCCGGGGGAAGAACGGCAAGATCGTCGAAAAACATTCCGGTCGGCGCCACGGCAGGGTTCCTTATGCATGAGGCGGTGAGCAGGAAGAGCAGAAAAAAGCCAAACCATTTCAGCGATGACGGTTTGAACATGGGGAATCCCCCGGTGATATGTTCGATCGGCGAAATGAACGACTCCATTGCAGGCCCACCCAAGGCGGGATCATATTGATTCTTCCTTAATATAGAGATTTCCTTTTGTGAAAAGCAAGAAGATGGTGTCTGGCCATGCGGTGATGTTTCCGGGTGGCGGCAGCCAGCCTGTTCAGGAAGTGACTGATTTCAACGGAATCGCCTTCGAAGACCATGAAGTATTCCTTGCCCTGCATTCAGGGAAAGCGGTCAAAACCGCCTGATATGCATTCCACCGTTTTCTGAAACCGGTGAATCTCTTTTATTTTAACCAGAAAATTTCACAAACACAAATAAAATATAGACAGATGTATGGTATCCTTTTTTATGGATTTCATGCAGCAAAAGAAAATGACCAGCGTAAAAATACCTTGACAAACCGACAGTAATGAATTATATTTATATATAAATATTGACTATTGGTCATTAATTGAATATAATTCATATGATTTGGAGTTCAATTGGGCATTCAAGAACGCAAAGAACGCGAGAAAGAGCAGCGAAGGCTCGATATTCTGAACGCCGCCGAAAAGGTGTTCTTCTCGAAAGGCGTCAAGAACACGACCATGGACGACGTGGCCGGGGCTTCCGAATTGAGCAAGGGAACGCTTTATCTCTATTATAAGAGCAAGGAAGAGCTGTATCTTGCCATCACACTGAGGGCGCTGGATATCCTGAAAGGCAAATTCCAGGAGGCGGCCGAAAAAGGCGGAACCGGCCTTCAGAAAGCCTTTGCCGTCGGCGAGGCTTTTTACCGTTTCTCCCGCGAGCGTCCCGACTATTTCAACGCCATCTCGTATTACGAATCCACGGATGTGCGGTTCGACGTGGCCGATTCCATGGCCGATCAGTGCTCGGAACACGGGCAGGAATGCCTAGACATCCTGATCGATTCGATACGCATCGGCCAGGCCGACGGATCCATACGCCCCGACCTCGATCCTGTTTCGACCGCGCTTCTGCTCTGGGGCCAGACCACGGGAGTGATACAGCTGATGGCGCTCAAGGGAGAACACCTGCAGAAAATCCACGGCCTCGACATGCGGGGGCTCGTGGAAAAATCGTTCGACATGGTCCGCTGCGCTCTCGAGAAAAGATAGAGGAACTTCATCATGATAAAAAAACAGATTTCAGCCGTTTTTTTCAACCTGTGCATCATTGCAGCCTGTGCATCCGGTGCATCCGGGCGGAACCCGGTGATCGACGGCTACATCCGCGAGGGCCTGAACGACAATCTGGCCCTCAAACAGAAGGATTTCTCGTATGCCCGGGCCTCGGCCGCATTGAAAGAAGCGCGGGGACTCTTTCTCCCTTCCGTGGGGGTAGAGGCGCGGTATTCGCGCGCGGGCGGCGGCCGCATCATCGATATTCCCATCGGCGACCTGATGAACCCGGTGTACGGCACACTCAACGAGATTCTCAAGAGCATGGGCCAGCCCGCGCCTTTTCCCGCCAACCTGCAGAACGAACATATTCCTTTCTACCGTGCGAGGGAGCACGACACCAAACTGCGCGCCGTCCAGCCCCTGTTCCAGCCGGCCATCGCGTTCAATTACGGGATACGGCGCAGCCTCAGAAACATCGAGAGGGAATCGAGGGACGCGTACCGGAGGAATCTGGCGGCGGAGATACAAACCGCCTATTACAACCACCTGAAAACCGTCCGTGTGAACGGGCTGCTCGAACAGACCCGGAAGCTGCTCGATGAAAATCTCCGCGTCACCCGGAGCCTGGTGAAGAACCAGAAGGCCGGCCCCGCGGCCGCGTACCGCGCCGAGGCGGAAATGCAGTCGTTTCTGCAGCAGAAGGCCGAGGCCCGGAAAGGGTTGATGCTTGCCGCATCGTATTTCAATTTCCTGCTGAACCGGGAACTCGACGCTTCCATCGACACCGCGTTCGCGGAAACCGAAGGACAACCGCCCCTGCCCGATCCGGCGGCCGGAGAGGAAAACGCCATCCGGAACAGGGAAGAATTGCGCCAGCTCGGCGAAGCGGCCGCCGTCATGAAGGCAAAATCGCGCATCGCCCAAAGCGCCTTTCTGCCCGACGTATTCGCGGTCGTGGATTACGGCTACCAGGGCGAGACGTACAGTTTCACTCCCGAGGATGATTACTGGATGGCCTCCATCATCGCCAGCTGGAATCTGTTCGGCGGATTCAAGGACAAGTACAAAGTGGACCAGGCCAGGCTTGAAATGAAGGAAACCGAGGCGAAAATCGAAGAGGTCCGGAACCAGATCAAACTGCAGGTGCGCGAGGCGCACCAGAACCTCATCGTGGCGGCGCAATCGTTCGAAGCGGCGCAGATCAGGGAGAAGAGCGCGAGAAAATCTTTCGACGTGACGAACGCGCGTTTCCGGGAGGGCATGGCGCCGCAGATCGAATTCCTGGACGCGAGAAACGAACTCACGCAGGCCGAGGTCAATGCCGCCGTGACGCTGTACGACTGTTTCATCCGCCGGGCCGAGTATGAGAGGGCGACGGCCACGTTCGAATTTCCGGCTGAAGAGGATTAAACCGCCAAAGACGTAAAGAAAGAAAATCCTGCTCACTGCGTTCGCAGGACCCGACGGCCGCATGGAGCTTTATATAAATGATAACCGCAAATGGTCTTTCCTTTGCGCCCTCTGCGGTTGTCTTTTCTTCTGTGCCTTATAGGGTGAAAAATCATTGAAAGGACGGCGTGATGGAATTCTCAAAGCCGGTGATGGATATGATCGAACATCGACATTCGTGCCGCACCTACGAAAAACGGTTTCTGAGTGCCGAAGCCGCAGGCAGAATCAACACCGTCATCGGAGGATTGCGTCCGGGTCCCTTCGGCGGCACGGTACGGACCATTCTGGCCGCGGCGACCGAAAGCGATGCGGAGGCGTTGAAGGGCCTGGGCACGTACGGCTTCATCCGGAACCCCGCCGCCTTCATCATCGGGGCCGTACGGGAAGAGAAGCGGATCATGGTCGATTTCGGCTATCAGATGCAGGTTATCGTGCTCCACCTCGAAGACATGGGCCTGGCTTCATGCTGGCTCGGCGGAAGCTTCCGGAAAAGCCGGTTCGCGGCCAAAATCGCATGCGCAGGAGACGAAACCGTGCCCGCCGTTCTGTCCGCGGGATATCCGGCCGCCAAGTCCACTTTTCGCGACAAGGTGATACGCCTCGGCGCGGGTTCGGACAGGCGAAAACCGTGGTCGGTCCTGTTTTTCTCGGGGAGTTTCGGCGACGCGCTCGAAGAACGGGATGCCGACGGGTACGCTCCGGTTCTCGAGGCCGTAAGGCTGGCGCCGTCCGCGTCCAACCGGCAACCGTGGAGAATCGTTTTCGATCGTGAAAAGCGCGCATTCCATTTTTATCTCGCGAGGACGCCGGGGTACGCGGAAGGCGCCAAACTCGGAGGCGGGTGTGATCTGCAGCTGGCCGACATGGGCATCGCCCTGTGCCACTTCGAGGCGGCCGCGTCGGCGGGGGAGCTTTCGGGCCGGTTTCAATCCATGCATCCCGATTTGGCCGGCACAGCGGCGGGTACCGAATACATCATCAGTTGGACATTCGGGAATTAAAAAGGAGATGTTCATGTCGAAGATCAAGTGGATTGCGGTTTTCAGCATTCTGGTCTTGGCGTCATGCGGCAAAAATCAGAACAACGGATCGCCCCGGCAGGGCGTTCCCATTCGCACGGCGCCCGTGGCCGCGCTGCGTCTCAGCGAGCCCGTGCACACGAGCGGCTATCTCTCGTCTGAAACCGGGGCCAGGCTCTCGTTCAAGACGGGGGGGATCATCCGGAAGCTGTATGCCGGGGAGGGCGAACGCGTGCGCAAAGGCCAGACACTGGCCGGTCTGAAGCTCGACGAGATCAGGGCCTACGCCGACCAGGCGCGAAACGGATACGAGAAGGCGAAACGCGATTTCGAGCGGGCGCAGAACCTATACCGCGACAGCGTGGCCACGCTCGAACAGGTGCAGGACGCCCGGACAGGCCTCAACGTGGCCGGGTCGACGCTCGACATCGCCGAGTTCAACCTGGGGCAGTCGCTTATCATCGCCCCGTCCGACGGCCGCGTGCTTAAAAAATTGGCCGACGAAAACGAGCTCATCGGCCCGGGGTATCCGGTCTTCCTTTTCGGGACGGACGGCGGCGAATGGGCCGTGAAGGCTTCGGCCACGGACCGCGACGCGGTGCGCCTGGCGCCGGGGGATTCGGCCTCGGTTTCGTTCGACGCCTTTCCTGGAGAGGTTTTTCCGTCGACTGTCAAGACCGTCTCGGGCGCGCCGGACCCCATGAGCGGGCTTTTCGAGGTCGTGCTCAGCCTGAAAATCAGGAAAAGGAATCTGGCCACCGGTCTGATGGCCGACGTGGACCTGTTCCCGTCGGACAAACATGAAATGACTGTCATCCCCTTCGAGGCGCTGATCGACGTCGACGGCCTGCGCGGTTTCGTTTTCACCGTGACGAATGATTCTCTGGCGAAAAAGACGCCCGTCACCGTGGGATTCCTGTTAAACGGATCCGCCGCCGTGGAGCGCGGACTGGAAAAGACGGACCGCGTGGTAACGGACGGGGCCGCGTACCTGGAAGACGGGACGCGGGTGAGGGAAGTAAAATAACAATAGAACGCGGCAAAAGAGATCTCAGATTTCAGATCTGAAATCTGACTTCGTTGATCTGAAATCGATATTTTAAAGGGTCAAGACCAACCCTCCATCGATCCCTCATCCCGCTGCGCGGGACAGGTTTTATGAAGGGAGGGAAGAATATTGAAGAGGTTATTGGTATGAATATCGCCAAATTCTCAATCGACAACCACCATTTCATGCTCATCCTCGTCCTGCTTCTGGTCGCGGTGGGCGCGCTGTCGTTTTTCACCATGCCGAAGTCCGAGGATCCCGCCGTGGACATCGCGGGCGGAAGCGTCATCGCCGTCTATCCGGGCGGGTCGCCCGCCGACATGGAGGAACTCGTGGTCGAGCCGGTGGAGGAGGCGCTGAACGAACTCGACGACATCAAGTCCATCGAAGGCTCGGCTGAAGACGGTATCGGCGTCGTCGGCATCGAATTCAATACGGGCAGCGATCCGGACAAAAAATACGCCGATGTCGTTCAGAAGGTGAACGCCATCCGGAGCACCCTGCCGCCGGGCCTGATGAGTCTGGAAATCATGCAGTGGCAGATTTCGGACGTGTATATTCTCCAGCTGGCCCTGGTTTCAGACTCGGCCTCATACCGGGAAATCGAAGACGAGGCTGAAGCCATCAAGAAGAAAATGGAAC
>JBFZEN010000176.1:0-6698 GCA_041306805.1 bacterium | reverse complement strand
CGTCGAAGTCGAGGCTCGACCGGCCGACGTCGTCGTGAATGCCCACGGTGAAATGGTTCTTGGCGGCGTCTTTCTTCAACTCGTCGAAGACGGCCTTCACCATGGCCGGCGTGAACTCCTTCGATGAAAGGCCGTACCGCCCGCCGATCACGTGCAGGTTCATGCGCGATTCCGCCAACGCCGTCAGCACGTCCATGTAGAGTGGTTCGCCCGAGGCGCCCGGTTCCTTGGTTCTGTCGAGAACGGCGATGCTTTTAACGGTTTTGGGAAGCGCCTGGATAAAATGGGCGACCGAGAACGGCCGGTACAGGCGCACCTTCAGCACGCCGACCTTCTCCCCCTTCTTAACAAGCGCCTCGACGGTTTCCTGGGCCGTTTCCGCACCGGAACCCATGATGATGACCACACGCTCGGCGGTCGGATCGCCTTCGTACTGGAAAAGCGAATAACGGCGCCCCGTCAGTTTGGTGAAGGCGTCCATTGTTTTCTGGACGATGCCGGGGCAGGCATCGAAAAAGGGACTCGCGCTTTCACGGGCCTGGAAGAAAACGTCAGGATTCTGCGCTGTGCCCCTGAGAACAGGTTTATCGGGAGTCAAGGCCCTCTGCCGGTGGGCAAACACCAGCTCGTCCTTGATCATTGCCTGCATGTCGTCCAAGGTCAGCTGTTCCACCTTGGCTACTTCATGGGAGGTCCTGAAACCGTCGAAAAAATGGAGAAACGGGACGCGCGATTCGAGCGTGGCCGCCTGGGCGATCAGGGCGAAATCGCCCGCTTCCTGAACGCTGTTCGACGCCAGAAGGGCGAAACCGGTCGAACGGGTGGCCATGACGTCGCTGTGGTCGCCGAAAATGGAAAGGGCGTGCGTTGCAACGGTGCGGGCGGAGACGTGGAATACGGTCGAAGTCAGTTCCCCCGCAATCTTGAACATGTTGGGGATCATCAGCAGAAGTCCCTGCGAAGCCGTGAACGTGGTGGTCAGGGATCCGCCCTGTAACGCGCCGTGTACCGCGCCCGCGGCGCCGCCTTCGCTCTGCATTTCGGTGACCTGGGGTACCGTCCCCCAGATGTTCTTCTGTCCCTCCGACGCCCACTGATCGGATAATTCTCCCATATTGGATGAAGGCGTGATGGGATAGATAGCGATCACCTCGTTGGTATGAAAGGCCGAATAAGCAGCCGCCTCGTTACCGTCAATTGTGACATTTTTACGACTCATTTAAAGCGATCCTCCTTACAATTGCGTTATTGTTTGATAAATTCATCCTTGCCTGCCCCGCACTCGGGGCAAACCCAGTCATCCGGCAGGTTTTCAAAAGGAGTTCCGGGTTGAATACCTCCCGTCTCATCCCCCTTTTCGGGATCGTACACATAGCCGCAAACCTGACATATCCACTTTTCCAAGGCTGAGCCTCCTTCGGATTAAAAACCGGTAAATTTGTGAATGGGCGCTCCGCATACCGGACAGGTGTTCGGAGCGTCGCCTTCAACCGTATAACCGCAGATCGGACAAATGAACAGATTTCCCAAATCGGCGTCTTTTCTGGCCTAGAGGGCCCATCTGGCTTCGGTAAACATGGCTGAATGAACTTTTTCGGCCTCGATCGCATAAATGATTGGATGCGTGCACCTGTTCAGCGAATGCGTTGGCCCGGAAATTCAGATTGCTTTCGATTTTTTGACGCATTCCGGACAGGTCCCAAAAAACTCAATCCTTCTTGATACCACTTCGTATCCGGTCGCCTCTTCGACCTGATTGAAAGCCACTGAATGAAAAAGGTGCGGCACATCGTCGACTTTGCTGCAAACCATGCATTGAATATGGTCATGGCTGCGCAAATCCCCGTCGTAAAGGGTCAATCCGTTTCCGATGGACAATTCCTGTATTTTGCCTTTACGGATAAGGTTTTTAAGATTGCGGTAAACCGTTCCCAGGCTGATATTGGGGATTTCCTTGCGGGCTTCTGCAAATATCCAACTGGCGTTCGGATGGCAGCGAGTTGAACGTAAAATTCGAAGAATCAAATCGTTCTGCTTGCTGTTTTTTGATTTAATGTCATCCATTTTATAAAATATCGACAAAACCAGGAATGATTATCAATTTTGTTAATTTTTTCCTTAAAAACAAGTAGAAAATTTTAATCAAGAACTCCATGCGAAGCATGGAGTTTCGAGATCAATTAAAGACCTCCAATGCTTCCGGAACGATTTCTACGGTCACCGGCAAAGCCCCCAGCAGGTCGCCGTCCACTTGAACCAAAGTGTTTTTATCAGCCGTCATATACACTTTTCGGATACGGTAATAATGGACATTCTTGAGTTTCAGATGTTTCTTTGAGATGACGTTGAGGGCGAAATGGACAAGACCGATCTGCCATTTCCCTTTATAAATGCAGATGTCCAGAAAACCGTCGTCGATCTCCGCAAAGGGGGTCACTTCATGTGTTCCGCCGTAAAAATGGGTGTTGCTGACGACCACAAACGTGCCCCGGTCGACGACTTTACCGTTGTCCAGAACGAGCCTCACCTCGGTCGGCCTGTAACCGAGAAAATCCTTAATACCGGCCCAAATGTAGGCATATCGTGAAATGACCTTTTTGATCTTACGACTGGTCCGGCTGATGGCGTATGCGTCATAACCGCAGCTGGCCATCATCGAAAAATACCTGTCCTGGGCTTTGCCCAGGTCTATTTTCCGGAGCCTTCGCCTGATGATCACCCTGGCTGCTTCTTCAGGATTCATGGGAATACGGAGTTCCCGGGCGAGAACGTTGCTGCCGCCGAAAGGAAGAATACCCAGCGGGATGCCCCTGCCGACCATGCCGTTGATGGCCTCGTTGACAGAGCCGTCTCCCCCCGCTATAACAACAGCTTCAAAACCCTGCCGGACGGCTTCTTCGACCTTCGGCTGAACTTCGCCTTCATGCTTTGTAAACAAAATCGAAAGCCGGAATCCGTTCTGCTTGAGTATCCGAAGGGATTTTTTCAGGTGCCGTTGAATTTTTCTGGGTTTCGAATTTGGATTGACGATCACTTTCGTGCGGATGATGTGCGTCTCCATGGAATTCGCGGTACCATTCAACGTCCAATCGAATTACGGCCCGGATGATTCAAAAACCACGGTCGAGCGGGAGAGCTGATTGTACGCGACGATCTGTCTGACTCGGTCCGACCCGCTGCTGTAAATGGATGAAAGACTGCCTTTGATGAAATTTTGGGGAACGAGTGTATCCAGGTATAAACCCTGGCTGTCGATCCATTGCACTCCGTTCTGTTCCGTGACAAAAAACTGAATCGGACGGTTCCACTTCTGGTTGTCTATCATCACGCCTTCCCTGTCTTCAGCCAGCGTGATGCGCATGGGGAATTCGAAGGCAACCGGTTTCGGAACGGAACCGCGGGTATTCCTTCCAAAATCACCGAATGAATGGATATACCCTCCCTTCGAATCGAACACAAAGACGGAATGCCCTTTCCAGTCGACGATGTATATGTTGCCTTTTGAATCAGCCGCGATGCCTTCCGCGCTTTGTATTTTTTTCTGGCCTTTGGGATAATGGAGAGCCCATTCGGTGCGACTGCCCTCTCTGTAGAAAATGGGATCGTCTTTTCGCGCATGTACGGCCAAAAATCCGTTGTGGGTTTCGGAGTAGGTGAAATAGCGGAACTGCACGTCATTCTCGAAATCACCGATCAGCGTGGCGGGCGGAAGCACGGGCGCATTGCCTCCGATAAAGACGGCATTCCAGTCGCTGCGTTTCGAAAATCGGATCATATTGTCCTTCGGGGACGTCACCGCCGTTTCTGAGAATGTGATTTTGGGCGTAAGCGAAACCAGTATGGTTTCGATTCCGGGCATGGTGAAAACATGGTTGTCGATAAACGGATAAAACCCGTTCTTCAGGACTTTGATTTCGGCCGTCTCGTTCAAGGGGATGGATGATTTTTGATAGGTGCCTTTGCTGTCGTAGACCAGGGGGATCCCGTTCAGGGTCACGGCGGCTTCCCTGTCGGCGCCGGACGGTGTCAGGACCAAAAGACGCAGTCCGGACGACAACGCCCCCAGCCTGTCCTGCAGCCCCGAAGAAACGGGGTTGAAATCGCGCGCGGCAAACCGGGAACCATCCAAACGGTGCACGGAGGGATACAATTCCCGTTTTTGTATCCCGAACCTCAGGACCAGAGCGATGGCTTCATCCTGTCTCTGGCGCCTGAGATAATCGAAATCGGCAAAGCGTTCAAGCGAGATGGTTTCTCCGTATTCGTTCTTGAGCAGGGATTCGGGATACCGGACCTGATCCATACTGAGTGACTGCAGAGCGGAGGCGTCACCGCGGTTCCGGCATAAACCGAGGCCCGCCGCGGCGTTCAGGTACCAGAACAGTCCATCGGGCTGGTCCTTTGTCTTATCCATGACGGTCTGATAACATCGTGCCGCCGCCATATCGTTTTCCTGAACCCGTAAAATTTCACCCAGATAAAAAAGAGAACGAACGCTTTGCACGCGGTTGATCAGGTCGATGAAAACCGGTTTGGCCTGGTTGTAATCGTCCTGACTGGAGGAACCGTGTTTGGCCCCCGCGAACACGCTGCGCGCCTGAATGTATTTGGCTTCATTTGAATAAATACCGTTGATCGAACGCATGGTTTCGGCAGCGGAACGGTACCAGTCCCTCTTGTTTCGCGCGGACTCCTGGATCTCAGCCTTTAAAAACTGGGCCATGCCTTTGTAGAAGGCCGTTTCTTCCGGCTTTTTGAATTGCGTGATTTTGAACAATTCATCCAAGAGCCCCAGATACGGAACGCGTGTCTTACCCGTGACCTGGGTCGCCCGCATCAAGGCGTCCTGAACCATTGTGAAAGCGTCTTGAAAACGCTCTTCCGAGGAAGACGCGTCCAGAATTTTGCCCCACACGGGTTCTCCCAGACTGAGGCGGACCAATTTTTGAAGAAGAGACGCCTTGTTTTTCAGGGACACTTCCTGAGGCTGAAATGTGTCCAGATCGCGTTTGAGTTTGAGAAGGGTTTCCCGGTTCTTGTTGTACCGATCGAACCGGATGAGGTAAACCAGATAATTGGCCTGATCCCTTAAAATGCGGTTGCGGATCACGTCCGCGCTGCCTTCCGTTTGGCGAAGGAACTTTTCGAACGATTCGATGCTTCCCGGATGATTTGCCAGATATTGCGCCGTGCCGAGCCAGAACCAGGCGTCCGGAATCGTGGAGCCGGCGCCCGCAAAGGGGCTTGATTGGGGTTCCACCAGGCGCTGGAACGCGTCTCCTTTCACGTCAAGAAGGAATCCGGCAAGACCCTGAATCATCGATTTTTCAGCGGGGTACACGGATCGCCCCAGGCTGTCCAGAATGCTGTTCAATTCCTGTTTATCCTGATCTTTTCCCGTGAGGACGAAAAGATTCAGGCGTTTGACGGCTTCCGAATACCACACCGGGCCGTGAAAAGGCTCCCGGACAATCCATGGAACCGTGGGCAGAAAAGAAACGTACTCGGCCTGCGTACGGTAGAGCGATTCGGCTGTCAGCTCGGGCGTGGCCCGCTTTCGCGCGTCCTGGATCTGGGCGAATACCGGAACCGGCATCTTCTGGACCAATTGGCACAACTCGAACTGGGCATCGCATTTTCTGAAAAGCAGGGGCACGCGGAGAACCGACGGGGCGTCCGCGGCTTCAACCGATTCAAGCTGGGTGACGGCCTGATTGATGCATTGCAGGGCTTCCTGAATCAGATTCAGCCGGCTGCCCGCATTTTCGATGACTGCGGCCTGCCACCTGAAGAGCTGCGCCCTTCTCAGCTGGCATTCCGCGGCCATGAATTTGGAAATGCTCTTGAGCGAATCGCTGGACACGGTTGATGTTTCAACAAACTCATCAAAAGCCTCCTTCAGTGAAGGGGCCGGATTCGTTTCAAATTCGGACATCCGGTAATGGGTCCATGCCAGCTTGTACGTCGCTTCCTGTTTTCGCTCGGCGTACAGGGTGTTCAGATCGGTCTGGGTGAGCGCGTTTTCGAAATGGCGTGCCGCTCTCTGAAAACAGGCGCGCATGGACGCGATGTCCTGCATGCCGAAGGCCAGATTGTATTCGCTTTCGCCGGCGTAATAATGGGCGATTCCCGTTTCGCTCTCGTGGTCCGCGGCCCAGGCCATGATCGTGTCGGCTGCCGCACGGTAGTCTTTCTGGTTGAACAGCCGGAGGCCTTTGGATCGGTAAAATTGCTGGCCCCATGCGCCGTGCATCAACAGGATGCAGAAAAAGGCTGAAAGACTTGCGCGTATCCTGAAACGCATTCCGGTTCCTCGCTTCGCTGTGAATGGTTAATCGCTGCTGCCGATTTGCCGCACTTCCTGGTTCGGCACACCGTCTATGTGGTACATCTGGCCGTCCAAAATGGGCACCTCGAGCGGAATATTGTTCTTCCGCTTCAACAGGCCCCCGTCGATGATCAGCTTTTTCCCTTCGGACGGCAGGTTGAAAGTGAAGATGACGCTGCCCGATTTGAACGGCGTGTATATCCATGTCTTCAGCGCGCGCGTAATGATGACGCCCGCCTGGGGATGCCCTTCGCTGCGGACGTCGCGTGCGCTGAAAATAAGATGTCCCTGGTTGTTGATGCTCCCATACACGATGATCTGTGCGTGGGGATCCACCGCCATCAGCTGGTTCCAGTTCAGACTTTCGAGT
>JBFZEN010000175.1:0-10243 GCA_041306805.1 bacterium | reverse complement strand
CGATCTGTCATGGTCGGGCAGGTCAGGACCAACCAGATTTACGGATTTCCCCTGATTGAAATTTTGCCTCAGCTCATTACACCGACGGGACTGATCATGAAGCGTACCGGCGACATCGTATTTTCGCTGGTTCTGCTCACCTGTTTCCTGCCGTTCGGAATTCTGCTCGCTGCGGCCGTCAAGATGAATTCCCGGGGGCCGATTTTTTACATGCAGGAAAGGGTCGGCAAAAACGGGAAGACGTTTCGTATCATTAAATTCAGATCCATGGTCCAGGACGCGGAAGTCAAAACGGGCCCCGTCTGGGCGGCGGACAACGACCCGCGCGTCACGGCCATCGGGAAATGGATGAGAAAACTGCGGCTCGACGAAGTCCCGCAATTGTTCAACGTTCTGTGCGGAGACATGTCGCTGGTGGGGCCCCGGCCCGAGCGTCCGTTTTTCGTGGAGAAGCTGAAGAAAGCGCATCCCTTGTATGTCCGGAGGCTCGGAGTCAGGCCCGGCATCACGGGATGGGCACAGATCAAGGGAGAATACGACCAGACCATCGAAGGGGTGAAGGAAAAAATCGAATACGATCTGTTTTATCTCGAGAACATGTCGCCGCGGATGGACATGAAAATACTGTTAAGCACGGCGTATGTGGTTCTGAAAGGAAAAGGAAAGTAAGCCGTCCGTTCCGGCGGGATGGACGTTTCCCGCTGTTCATGGGACGACAGGAAAGGGTGAGTCATGCTGGATCTTCATTTCATCCGGGAAAATCCGGAAAAAGTCCGTGAGGCCATTTCGCAGAAAAGGGCGAAAGTCGATTTGGACAAGCTGCTTGAAACCGACAGGACGCGCCGCGAGTACATTCAAAAAGCGGACCAGCTGAAAGCCGAACGCAACAAGGTTTCGGATGAAATTGCACGGTTGAAAAAACAGGGAAAAGACGCGGCTGCGGTCATCCGCGGAATGAAAGAAGTTTCGGACCACATCAAGATTCTAGACCAGCAGATTGAAACATGCGAACAGGAGATACGGCAAATCCAGATTCACATTCCCAACGTTCCCCATCCGTCGGTCCCGGTGGGACCCGACGCCGGATCCAACCAGGTTATCAAACAATGGGGCCGGGTTCAGGAGCATGATTTCAAGATCAGGCCCCACTGGGAAATCGGACCGGAGCTGGGCATTCTCGATTTCGACCGGGGGAGCAGGCTCTCGGGATCGAATTTCGTTTTATATAAGGGAATCGGAGCCCGGCTGGAAAGGGCCCTGATCAATTTCATGATCGACCTGCATGTTGAAAAACATCGGTTCACCGAGGTCTGGGTGCCGTTCATCGTGAAGCGCGAAATGATGTTCGGGACCGGCCAGCTGCCCAAGCTGGAAGAAGACATGTACCTGATAGAAAAAGAGGATCTGTTTCTCATTCCGACCGCGGAAGTGCCCGTGACCAACCTGCATCGCGAGGAAATTCTCGAATCGGAAAATCTGCCCATGTATTATACGGCTTATACCCCGTGTTTCAGACGCGAAGCTGGATCATACGGGGCGGACACGCGCGGTTTGATCCGCATCCACCAGTTCGACAAAGTCGAGATGGTCAAGTTCGTCAAGCCGGAAACCTCCTATGACGAACTGGAAACGCTTCTGGCCAGCGCGGAAGAGGTGCTTCAAATACTCAATATTCCCTATCGCGTTCTGGCCCTGGCCACGGGGGACATGTCGTTTTCGGCCGCCAAATGCTACGATATCGAGGCATTCGCGCCGGGCATCCAAAAATGGCTGGAAGTATCGTCCTGTTCGAATTTCGAGGATTTTCAGGCCAGACGGATGAATATCCGGTTCCGGAGGGAAAAGGGGGCAAAACCCGAATTCATCCACACGCTCAACGGTTCAGGCCTGGCCCTGCCCAGAACCATGGTCGCTATTTTGGAAAATTATCAAACCGACGAGGGAACGGTGATCGTGCCGGAAGCCCTCAGAAAATACGTCGGAACCGACATCATCAAATGACAAGTCCTACGGGAAGAGACGCCATGAAGGTGGAACTCATCGCCGCGACGCCGAACGCGGAAAAAGTCATCGAATCGGCGGGCAGAACGTGCTATCTTTCTTTCGACAAGACAACGGATAAGCCGATCGTCAGGGGCGAGAAAGACGGTAAAAAGAAACTATTCCGTGCGGAAGACATGCCGGGGCTGGCTTCTCTCCGCGAAGGGGATCTTTTTCGCAACGAGGAAGGCGACTGGAAAGCGGTCCGCATCTGGAAGCATTCAGCGGAAAAATTCATTGAAATGATCCTGAAAAGCGGGCACCACTCCGTTCTCGAGCACGCGACAGCCACATTCCGTATTCAAGGGGCATCGAGGGCATGCACCCATCAGCTGGTAAGGCACAGACTGACGTCCGTCAGCCAGCAGTCGCAGAGATACGTAAACGAGGAAGATTTCGCCTATATTGAACCTCCCGCCGTGCAGGCGAACCCCGAAGCCCATGAATTGTTCGTCGATTTTCTTGAGAAAGCCAGGGAGGCATACCAGAGACTTCAGGAAATCGGAATCGAAAACGAAGACGCTCGTTTTGTTTTGCCCAACGCGGTGGAAAGCGAGATCGTGGTTTCCGCGAATTTCAGGGAATGGCGGCATATTTTACTGCTCAGGGGTTCGAGAGGCGCGCAGTGGGAGATCGCGGGCGTCATGGCGGACATCCTGAAAAATCTCAAGACCAGCGCCCCTTCGGTATTCCACGATCTGGAATGGAATCCGAAAAACGGACAGATCCAGGTTCTGGGTTTGTCGGGGCAGTTACCCCATTGATACAGGGCCGGTGGTTTTTCACCGGCTCCCCACGTTTTCTGTCCGGTCTCCCCCGGACGTCCATCCGGATTTCAGGACGCAGCTCCACCTTTTCGCTTTTGCCGGCTGCCCGGTCGCCTTCGGCGGCTTTCCGGCACCGGATTTGTTTTTGAGAGAACCGGCTTTCCGACGCCGGCGGAAAGCTGCGTTATAATCCGGATGCTCCGAACGACGGCTTCCCTGCCCTGAATGATGGAGACATGGCCGCCCCGGCAGCCTGGGCACGAGAAATCCGGGGTGGCAAAATGGTAGACCATGTCTTCATGCATGGTGATTTCGCCTTCATAGCCGCAATCAGCGCATGTAAGCCGCCCCCGGATGGAGTTAAAAATGATCTTGGCTTTACTGGCCATGGTTTTTTCAAAGCCGATTCGGATCCAGAACGAAAGCTGTTCCCTGCTGAAAAAGGTCAATTCGCCCAGATCGATTTGAACCGATTTGACTTCGGCGGCGCGGTTGGCTCCGGCGTAGCCGAGAACCGTATTCACGATGGATTGGGCCAGTGAGGCTTCGTGCATCTGCTATCGCTTTGGGAGCTTGAACGTCTGCAGGAGTTCGGGGACACCCTCTCCCGTCCGGCCGTTGGTGAACACCACATGGATGCCCGGTTTGACACCAAGGGCGTCTTTTTTCAACTCGCCGAGGTCGACACCCATGGGGCTGGCCAGGTCGATTTTATTCACCACGATGGTGGACGCTTCCATCATGATATAAGGATGCTTTTTAATCATATATGGGCCTTCGGTCGTTGAAACGACAACGATTCGTTCATGGGCGCCTACGGGGAATTCTCCCGGACATATCAAATTTCCGACATTTTCGATGAAAAGAAGGTCCAGCTTGCTCAAGTCCAGATCCGACAGCGCCTTGAAAACCAGGTTCGCGTCGAGATGGCATTCCCGGCCCGTATTGATCTGCACCACTTCCGCTCCCGCAGTCTGAATGCGGTCGGCATCGATGGTCGTTGTCAAATCGCCGGCGATGGCGGCCGTCCGGAGACGACCCTTGAGGTGCTTGACCATTTGCTGAACAAGAGATGTCTTTCCCGAGCCGACCGAACCCAGAATGTCCACGGCGTACACCCCGGCTTCATCCAGGCGTTTTCTGTTTCGTTCAGCCAAACGCAGGTTCCGGCCGAGAAGGTTCTCTCCCAACTCGATTTCCACGGTTTCCGCTTCCTTGACCGTGACGGTTTTCATGGTTGATGCCCTTTGATCGATGGATTCATTTGCCTCAAAATAAGCTTTTTAGCGGTCAAATGCAAGGCAGCCCGGCTTTTTTGTCTTGACTTTGTTGCCATTTTATGCGATATTTATTGGTTTATTTTCATAAAAGAGGAGGTTCTGTCATGGGTTCACCAAGCAGTCCATTTTTGTCCATGGTGCCGCTTTTAAGCGCCGCAGAGCAGTCCGCTCTCGCCGGTAAACCGGCCGCCATCGGCGCTTTCAACGTGAATTTTTATTCCCAGGCTGAAGGCATTCTGGAAGGTTTGCGCCGGACGGATGCGCCAGGCATTATCCAGGCCAGCAGGGGCGCGAACAAGTTCCAGGGAGGTCCCGACAAGATTCAAGCCATGCTGAAGGCAGCGGTGGAGAACACGAAGCACAGGCTTCCCGTTGCGCTTCATCTGGACCACGGCGATACCGAGAACGCCAAGCTGTGTGTGGACACCGGTTTCAGCTCGGTCATGATCGATGCGTCGAAGGAAGATTTGAAGGGCAACATTGCCAAGACTCTGGACATCATCAAATACGCCCATGCCAAGGGTGTCAGTGTGGAAGGAGAATTCGGCAAACTCGAAGGCGTGGAAGAGGACGTGATACACGCGACCACGACGTACGCCGATCCTTTTCTCGTGCCTTACTTTTTCAACGAGACGGGCGCCGACGCCCTGGCCGTGGCTTACGGCACGTCGCACGGGCCGAACAAGGGGAGGGGGCTGGAAAAGCTGGCCGTGCACATCGTCAAGCAAAGCTACCAGGGACTGAAGGCCTACGGGCAGAATGAAAAACACTTTCTCGTCAGCCACGGGTCTTCAACCGTACCGAAAGAACTGATCGCCGAAATCAACCAATATGGCGGCGGAATCAAGGATGCGGCCGGCATCCCCATGAATAAGATCCAGGAAGCCGTGGCCGCAGGAATCCGGAAGGTCAATATCGACACCGACCTGCGCCTCGGTATCACGGCCACGTTCAGAAAGTACTTTCACGATAATCCGGGTGTAGAAAAAAAATCGCCGGCCGTGCTTCAGGTCATCAAGAAGGTCCTTGACGAGCAGCCCGCGGCCATCGATCCCAGAGATTACCTCAAGGCAATCGACATCACGCTGCTGCGGATGGATCCGAAAGGCACCGACCTCGAGGAAGTCATGGCCCTCGTGAAAACGCGCATTGCCAACCACGTGGAAAAGCTCGTACACGATTTCGGATGTGCGGGACTGGCCGGCAAGGTGAAATAAGCCGTTTGAAGCTGATATTGTTCGACATCGACGGCACTCTGGTCCATTCGGGCGGAGCGGGGAAGCGGGCCATGGAACGCTCGTTCGAAAAAGTATACGGGATACCCGGCGGACTCCACGACATCTCGCTGATGGGAAGAACGGATCCATCCATTTTAAGGCAGGCTCTGGAAAAATGGGATCTCGAGTGGAAGGAGAACGAGGTCGAGCGATTTCGCGAGTATTATTTTTTCTTTTTGGATGAAGAGCTGGACGTGGTCAATCCGAAAAAGCGCCTTTGCAGCGGAATACCGCCCCTGCTCAAGGCCCTGGATGAAAGACAGGATCTTGAACTCGGTCTTTTGACCGGCAACTGGCGCTACGGAGCCTTTCTAAAGCTCCGTTCATTCGGGGTGGAGGATTTTTTTCCGCTGGGCGCCTATGCGGACGACTCCGAAGACAGGAACAAACTCGTTCCTGTCGCCCTGGAACGATTTGAAAAACAGCATGGGGCCGAAATTGACGCCATGGATGTTTTCGTCATCGGAGACACGCCGTTCGACATCCGCTGCGCGAAACCGTACGGCTGCCGTACCGTGGCCGTGGCCACGGGCATCCACACCCGCGAACAGCTGGCAGAAGACAAACCGGATTATCTGTTCAACGATTTATCGGACCTCAATCAGGTCTTGCGGATTTTCGACGGGAATGAATCGCCCTGAAGCTGGCACAGGCCTTGTCAAGAGCGTCGGATTGATAAAAAGCATTTTCAATGGCCCTGATCCTTGAATGTTTTTAAATTGAAAAAGTCCCCAATATTTTCTATACTTTCCCGTTCCCGCCGATGGCGGATACGCTTTGGATAAAACAAATACACGATCACCTGCAAAG
Organism: bacterium; assembly: GCA_041306805.1. Classification (GTDB taxonomy): domain Bacteria; phylum Zhuqueibacterota; class QNDG01; order QNDG01; family DTFT01; genus JBFZEN01. Next base: position 4,069 of record JBFZEN010000175.1, on the reverse strand, counting down.
CGGGTGGCTTTTTCAGGCGGCCATAGGCCGCCGATAAAAAAATCCCGACCACCAATCGGAACACGGTCATGATCGCAAACCCCGCGCGAGGTACATGATTTGAAGACCAATCAGACAGCCGTTCTGCTGTTTTCATCCCGCGACAGGGTCGGCCTGGTTTCGCGGATTTCCCGTTTTATCTCGGAACACGGCGGCAACATCGTCGATCTGGATGAACACGTCGATGTCGCAGAGCGGATTTTTTTTGTCCGCCTGGTCTGGGACACGACTCGTTTTTCCGTTCCGGCCGCAGAGGCGGAGGCTGCATTCGCCCCCCTGGCCCGGGAATACGGCGCCGCATGGGAAATCCATTTCTCTGAAAACAGGCCCCGCGTGGCCCTTTTCGTTTCAAAGTACGACCATTGTCTTCAGGAAATTTTATGGCGGCGACAGAGCAACGAGCTGAAAGTGGACATTCCTCTGATTGTTTCAAACCATCCTGATCTGCAGCCCCTGGCCGACTATTACCGCGTCCCTTTTCATGTGTTCCCAGTCACTGGCGAAAATAAGTCCGAGCAGGAAAGAAAACAGCTTGATTTGTTGAAAATGAACCGCGTGGACACGGTGGTGCTGGCCCGATATATGCAAATCCTGTCGGACGAATTTGTTTTCGCCTATCCCAACCGCATCATCAACATTCATCATTCCTTTTTACCGGCCTTCATCGGCAGCCGCCCTTACCACCAGGCATTTGAGAGGGGCGTGAAAATCATCGGAGCGACAAGCCATTACGTCACCTGCGTGCTGGATGACGGACCCATCATTGAACAGGATACCATCCGGATATCGCACCGCGACACCGTGGACGACCTGATCCGCAAGGGAAGAGATCTGGAACGAATCGTGCTGGCGCGCGCCGTATACCACCACGCCGAGTACCGGATTCTGGTGCACGGCAATAAATCCATTATTTTCGAATAAAGGTTCTGACATCAAACCAGGAGAGGTCGATGAGCGAAATCATCGAACAGATCGCCCTGTGCGTGGAGCGCGGCAAAGCCGGCCGGGCGTCGGCATATCCTCCAGACATGCGAGGGAAGGACGGCGCGGACGAATTGACGCAAGCGGCTCTGGCCGGGGGTGAAAACCCCGAATTGGTGCTGAAGGCCTGCGTTGCGGGCATGCAGCGAATCGGCGAACAGTTCAGCCGGAACAAGGCGTTCATCCCTGAAATGCTCTTGGCCGCCCAGGCCGTCAAGGCCGTCGTGGTCCATCTCAAGCCGTATTTCATGTCGGGTACGGTAAAACGCAAAGGCAAAATTGTGATGGGTACGGTGGCCGGCGATCTTCACGATATCGGTAAGAACATCGTGGCCATGGTTCTGGAAGGCAATGGGTGGGAAGTCATTGATCTGGGGGCGGACGTTCCGGCCGCCAAATTCGTCCAAACCGCGGCCGAACAACCCGGCTGCGCCGTGGGGCTGTCGGCCCTGCTGACCACCACCATGGTGAACATGGCCGAAACCGTGAAGCAGATCAAGGCAAACAACGCCAATACCTGCATTCTCGTGGGCGGAGCTCCCGTGACCCGGAATTACGCCGACGCAATCGGCGCCGACGGGTATGCACCCGATCCGCAGGGCGCCGCCGTGCTGCTTTCCGATTGGGCCGGGCGGCAACGCACATGATGACGTCCGTGGAAAGGCTGATGGCGGCCCTGAACCACCGGCCTCCGGACCGCGTTCCCATGGATTTCGGGGGCACGCACGTGACGGGCATCTCCGTATGGTCCGTCATCGCCCTGCGTAAAGCCTTGCTCGGCGAGGACCAACCCGTTGTCAAAGTCGTGGAACCCTACCAGATGCTCGGCGAAATCGACGACGCGCTTTGCGACGCACTCGGCATCGACGTGGTGGGAATCACATCCGATGAAACGATGTTCGGATTTCCGAACCGCGACTGGAAACCGTTCACATTGCACGATGGAAGCGAAGTGCTCGTGCCGGGCCGGTTTCATACCACCACCAATGAAAAGGGCGACCTGTTCATCCATCCTGAGGGTGATCTATCGGTGCCGCCCAGCGCGTGCATGCCCAAAGGCGGATTCTATTTTGACGCCCTGCATCGGCAGGAACGCATCGACGAGGACCGGTTGAATTCTGCGGACAACCTGGAGGAATTCAACCTTCTGTCGGCGGAACAGCTGCGGGTTTTCGCGGACAGGGCCGAATGTGCGGCCGAATCGGAACGGGCCGCCGTTCTAAGCGTTCCGGGCACCGGGTTCGGCGACATCGCCCTGGTTCCGGCCACATGGATGAAACACCCCAAGGGCATACGGGGAGTGGAAGATTGGTACATGTCGATAATCGCCAGGCGGAACTACGTCGAGGCCGTATTCGAGGGCCAGCTTGAAATTGCCCTTCAAAATCTCGATGCGCTTTTCCCCTTGCTCGACCGGAGCGTGCAGGCGGCGTTCGTGACGGGCACGGATTTCGGCACGCAGCGCGGGCTGTTCATTTCCCCGCAGGCCTATCGCGATTTATTCAAGCCGTACCACCGCCGGGTCAACGACCATATCCACTCTCATACGGGTTGGAAAACGTTCATCCATTCATGCGGGAGCGTGGTCGATTTGATCGGTGATTTCATTGAAGCCGGTTTCGACATACTCAATCCCGTCCAATGTTCGGCGGCCGGCATGGAAGCCGGAAAACTGAAGCGGGAATTCGGCAGGGACATCGTGTTCTGGGGCGGCGGTGTGGACACGCAGAAAACGCTGGTATTCGGGACTCCAGGCGAGGTTTACGATGAGGTGCGCAGCCGGATTGCCACATTCGGCGAGGGCGGCGGATATGTGTTCAATACAATTCACAATATCCAGGCCTGCACCCCGGTCGAGAACATGCTGGCCATGTTCAAAGCGGTACGCGAGAGTTCCGGCTGAACCATCCATCGTACTCCATAATCGAGAGGATTGCATGAGGTCCATTGTTGAAGAAATGAAAAAGGGCAGAATTTTGATTTCCGACGGCGCCTGGGGGACCTTTCTGCACGACAAGGGCCTCAAACCCGGCGAATGCCCCGAATCGTGGAATCTCACGCACCGGAGCGACGTGTTTGAAATCGCAAAAAGCTACGCCCGCGCGGGAGCGGATTGCATTGAAACCAACAGTTTCGGCGGAAGCCGGTTCAAGCTGAAACACTACGGACTTGAGAACAAGGCATCCGAAATCAACCGGACAGCCGCCGAAATATCTCGCGAAGCCGCGGGAGAAGACCGCATCGTTTTCGGTTCCATCGGGCCGACCGGCACTTTTCTTATCACGGGAGAAGTGACGGAAGAAGATTTATACGACGCCTTTCGCGAACAGGCCGCAGCGCTCGAACGCGGAGGGGCCAGTGCGATCTGCATCGAAACCCAGTCGGCGCTGGACGAGGCCTTGTGCGCGGTGCGCGCCGCCCGTGAAAATACCGGCCTCGAAATTGTCTGCACGTTTACGTTCGAAAAAACCATGGACGGAAGCTACAAAACCATGATGGGGGTTTCACCGTCGCAAATGGCCGAAGCCCTGGCCGGCGCCGGTGTCGACGTGGTCGGCACCAATTGCGGAAACGGAATGGCCCGCATGGCGGATATCGTGCGGGAGATCCGCTCCGCGGTTCCCGACTTGCCCATCCTCGTACACGCGAACGCGGGAAAGCCGGTTGTCGTCAACGGACGGACTTTTTTCCCTGAAACGCCGGAAGACATGGCCGGTCTCGTTCCGGACTTGATTCGGGCGGGAGCCGGCGTCATCGGCGGCTGCTGCGGTACCGGCCCAGCACATATCACGGCGATTGCCGGCGCCGTGAATTCCTATCTATTTGAAAGGAAATGAACCATGACCAGCGGCCGTGAAGTTCCGGCGCCGGATGCGGCGCGCGCATTTCTGTTGAGAAGCTATACGGCCGTGGACGGTTTGTGGTTTATGAAGGTGGAGGAAAAGTTCGGTTTTGACCAGGCCCTGGAAATCGACGCTTTGGTCTGGGAGGTCATGCCGAAAATGCAGTCACGCCAGTTGAAATCTCTTCTGGGAGCTGATGCGGGAAT
>JBFZEN010000174.1:0-2656 GCA_041306805.1 bacterium | reverse complement strand
CATCGGAGAAATCGGCGGAGCCCTGACCGAGGGATTCACGCTGGCGGACGAGGCCGCCATGGTGTGGGGGCTGATCTCAAGGAGTTGCGAGGCCCTCAAACGCCTGGATGAATCGATTGTCTATGAACAAAAACGGCTTTCGCTTTTCAGAAACAGAAAAGACGGTTTTGCGGAACGGATCACACTGAACCGGCTGGGATTTCTATATTACAAGTCGTCTCGTTTCACGGAAGCCTGGACCCATTTCGTTTTGTCGCGCGATGCCTCGCTGGAAAAAAAGGTTCGCGACGCCCCCGGCGCCTTTATCAACGCCGTCAATATGACAAACGTGGCCTTGGTCGAAATGGAGATGCAAAAAAATGAAGTTCATTTCAACCAAGCCGTTCGATGCCTTGAGGAAGAGCTGGGCCGAAACGGCTCGACCGAGGGTCAAAACCGCCGCGAACGCATGATGCTTTCGAATTTGCTGGGCACCCTCTGGCTGCTGCATGCCAGGACGATGCCCGGAGCGGATTTGGAGGCCGGTTTGATCGAAGCCGTCGGCCGTTTATCAGGACTGGCCGTTGCCGAACCCTATTTTCTGGAATCGTTGAAACTGGCCCGCGATGAAGGAGACGGCCGGTACGAAGCCGTCGTTTTGAAGAATCTGGCTGAAACCCACTCCCGTGCGGGCGACCGAGACAATGCGGTTTCGTTCATGCGCCAAAGTCTGGACGTGCTTGAATCGATTCAGGACCGTGAATGGAAATGGCGCGTCAAAGCGGGACTGGCCGATCTGGAGGCGGGGAAAACCGGCGGCGAAGAGAATGGATCGCTGCCGGACAGTCTCTTTGACCAGGCCATGGCCGAACTGGAATCGATTCCCGTTCAGGAAGAGGGCAGCGAGGAAAGGCTGTCGGACAGGCAAGAACGGGTGAATCTGTACGTGCATGCCGCTTTTCATGCGGTTTCCCGGGGCCTGTCCTCAAGGGCGCTTGAAATCGCGGAACGGGGCAGGCTGAAAGAACTGGCTGACATGCTGGCCAGGCGGCCGCCGGAATTGAAGAGGGAAAGACACAAGGTTGCGTGGGGCAATGTCCGGTTCTATCGGAATCTGCTGATGCGTCTGGGAGAACAGGCCAGAACGGAAAAACGTGACAGAAGACGGGCTGTTCTGCAGGATTCGCTGGCACGCATGGAGAAAGAATACGAGCAGGTGCTGACGGACATTCGCGAGGAAGATCCGGTGCTTGCCGCCATCACCGGAGTTCTGCCGGTGGAGCCGCATGCCGCCCGTTCGCTTCTGTCCGCGGACGATGCGGCCCTGGTGTATCTTTCGGGGGAAAACGAAACCCTGGTCTGGTTTGTGGACAGGGACACGGTCCTTTCGGCCGCCATTCCTTCGGGATCCGCTGATCTCAAGGAAAAGGCCGATATTCTGCTGCGTGCCATCCAGCAGGATTCATCCGCCCTGCAATGCTGCGGTGAATGGTACGACATCCTGATTCGTCCCATCGGAACCTTAATCGAAAAAAAGAAGCGGCTCGTCGTCGTTCCGGACAAGGCGATATGGAACGTTCCTTTCGAGGCCCTGTGGTCGGGAGACGCTTTTTTATCAGATCGTTTTGAAATGGTTTACTCTCCAAGCCTTTTCGCGCACTCGCTTGCATACAACCGGAGGCGGATCAATTTTCAGAACGGGGTCCTGATCGGTGAGGCAAGAGACGAGTCGCTTCTTGAGCCGATGGCGCAACTCGGCGTCAGTCCCGTTTCGTTTTTGGGTTCCCAGGCGACGGAAGGCGCCCTCAGGGTCCTGGCCAGGGAAGCGGATTTGATTCAGATCGAAAAATGGATTGTTCCTGACCCCGTCCAGCCGTTCCAGTCGGCCCTGTTTCTGTCTCCCGATTCAGTCGATGACGGAGTGGTGCATGCCCGGGATCTGTTTCAGTGGGACATCAAGGCGTCCCTGGTGCGATTGCCGTACGCCACCGGTCAATCCTTCCAACCGGACGCATTTTTCTACGCGCTGTGTTACGCGGGTGTTCCCACGGTAGGTTTTTCTTCATGGGCCGTCGACCGGGAGACCCGGCGCGTTTTTGAAACGGTATTTTATTCTGCATCGAAACGCCTCTCATTCGGGGGGGCGCTTCGCGAAGCCATGCACATGGTCCGGAAAGACAAACCCGGCATGCGGTTCTGGGCCGGATTCAGGATGATCGGTTTCGAAGGAATGAATGTGGAAGAGAGGACGGTTTTCGCGGAGGAAAATCTTGAGAAAACCGTGCTCGAAGCCAGAATTTACGAACAGAAACAGGAATACGAAGACGCCATGGCTTCGTTTGAAAAGGCGCTCTCGATGAGCGAAGCCGTGCGGGATTCCGCCAGCATGGTGAATCTGTGGAAGGAAGCCGTCCGCATCGGCATGAAAGGCAAACTGTGGAACAGGGCGGTCGCATATCAGATGAAACTGATCAAGCATGCCGAGCGGCTCGGCGATAGTGCGGCCGTGTTGAACGGATACAAAAATCTTTCGGCGTTCTGCATCCAGAACAACTGGTTCGAGGCGGCTGTTCAGGCCAAATCGAAGGTCATCGATATTCTGGAAAAACAGGGTCGCAGGGACATGATGCCTGTCCAGATTGAAGAAATGGCATTCATCCTCGAAAGGGACGGGAAA
>JBFZEN010000173.1:0-3779 GCA_041306805.1 bacterium | reverse complement strand
TTAGAAAATTGGAAGAATAAAAGATTAAAAATCAGTAAGGATTTGGGATTTGAAATGTGAACCCCAGGGCTCCGTCTGAGACCGAAGACATTCGGTTCGAGGTTTGAAGTTTTATTTTTTCCATTTTGATTTTTCATTTTTTATTTTAATTCTATTTTAATTCTATTCAGCTCGATTTTGACCGTCCCCTCCATCGATCCCGGCGGATCCACGATTTGAAGATGCGATTCCTCCCTGAATCCCGCAGCGTACAGGTCGTGCGCGTCCGTCGAGCAGGTCTGGTTCTCGAAACAGAAAAAATCCTTTTTCGAAGTGAAGAGAACGCCATGGGTGAAATCATCTGAAGCGACAAAACGAAGCTGAATTCCGATATCCCTGTACTGTATCACGGCGGGGTCCGATTCGCGCATCCCCCAGAACACGTCATCCATGCCGGGGTCGGCGATGCATTTGAATTCACGCAGATCGGTCTGATCATCGGAATTTATGGGCAGAAGCCGGCCTGTGGGCATTTGATCGACCGCTTCCATCCGCTTCAAGGCGGGGATGCGCACGAAAATACTCTCTTTATTTCCAATGATCTTTAAATAGGGGTGGATGGCGAATCCGAAGGGAAGCCGTCCGGTATCCCGATTCTCAACGGTGTAATGGAAGGCGATGCCGTCATCCGGATTTCTCCTTTTTGCGCATCTGAGGACGACCAGATGCCAATGCGTTTCCCTGTGCTCTTCCACCCGGTACGAAAACGAAACGGGCATGAATTTGATCTCCCCGCAGATAAGTGAATTCAGCCGCCGGCGTGTTCGAAATTAGAAGATATCAGAATTAAAGTCGAGATACTTTAGTATCGAGATGCTTTTGTATCGAGATATTTTAGTATCAAGACAATTCAGTGGCCGGTATACCCTCGGTATTTTATATTTGTTTTTTATCCGTTTTACGGTTATTTTAAAACATCATTAAGGATAAACCATATCGAGGTGCTTCCATGAGAACAATATCCCGGCTTCATTCCTTACGGTTGACCGCCTTTGGCATCGCGCTGACATGGTTCGTCCTGGCCGCCTGTTTTACAGCCGTATCCTCCGTTCCACCCGCACGCACCGTCATCGACTTCGACCCGGACTGGCGCTTTCAAACGGGCGATTTCGCCGGCGCGGCCGATCCCCGCTTCGACGACGGAAACTGGCGCCGGGTAAGGGTTCCCCACGACTGGAGCAACGAAGGTCCGTTCGGACCGCAATTCAGCAGCGGCACCGGTTACGCGCCGGGAGGCATCGCCTGGTACAGAAAGCACTTCACCGTCAATCCGTCACTCAAAGAAAAAAAGGCAGCCATCGAATTCGACGGTATCTATGACCACGCCCAGGTCTGGATCAACGGGCAATACGCGGGGGGGCGTCCCTACGGTTACTCGAGTTTTCAGATCGATCTGTCCCGGTACCTGGATTTCACCGGCGACAACGTCATCGCGGTGCGCGTGGACCATTCCCGTTACGCCGATTCACGCTGGTACACCGGATCGGGCATCTACCGGCACGTCCGGTTGAACATCACGGACGAACTCCATATGGAGCGCTGGGGCGTTTTTGTCACGACGCCGGAAATCACCGGCCTGTCCGCCCGTGTGAAGGTCGAAACCGGCATCGTCAATGCATCCGGCCTTCCCCGCGATTTTTCGTTGTCGTCCGAGGTGATCGACGCGTCCGGACGCACGGTGGCGGTCCGGACGGACACCTTCTTAATCGACGGCATGAAAAACCGAATCGTCCTTCAGGAAATGGCGGTGGCCTCGCCCAGACGATGGTCCATGGAATCTCCCCATCTGTACACCCTGAGAAGCAGGATTCTTTCGGACGGAACGGCCGTCGATGAAACCTCTACCCCTTTCGGAATCCGCAGCCTGGCATTTGACCCTGAAAAGGGGTTTTTCATGAACGACGAACCGGTGAAGCTCAAGGGCGTATGCATACACCACGATGCGGGATCGGTCGGATCGGCCGTCCCGGACAAGGTTCTGGAAAGGCGCCTGCGGATGCTGAAGGAACTCGGCGTGAACGCCATACGCACGAGCCACAATCCGCCTGCCCCCGGGCTGCTGGACCTGTGCGACCGCCTCGGTTTTCTGGTGAAAGACGAGGCTTTCGACGAGTTCTGCCCGACGAAAAACAAATGGGTGCAGGGGTGGAATGTCGGTTTGCCGAGTAAATTCGGTTACGGCGAGAGCTTCGATGAATGGTCGATCCGGGACATGGAGGATCTCGTCCGCCGCGACCGCAACCATCCCAGCGTGATCATGTGGAGCATCGGCAATGAAATCGATTATCCGAACGATCCGTTCTCGCACCCGATATTGAAAGACAATTACAGGCCGCAGAATCCTCCCGCGGAAAAACTGGCCGTATACGCGGCGCCGCTCATCGCTGCGGTGAAGCGGTTGGATGCCACGCGCCCCGTCACTGCCGGACTGGCCTCGGTCGAAATGTCGGACGCCGTGGGTCTCGGCGAAATGCTGGACGTCGTCGGGTACAATTATCAGGAACCGCGGTATCCGGCGGATCATCGAAAATTCCCCAATCGCTTCCTCTTCGGAAGCGAAACCGGTCATCGATACGGGGCATGGACGGCCGTCCGCGACACCCCCTACGTCGCGGCCCAGTTTTTATGGACGGGCATTGACTATCTGGGCGAGGCCTACGCATGGCCGAACCGCGGCCAGAGTTTCGGACTGCTCGACCTGTGCGGTTTCAAGAAGCCGGCTGCCTGGTTCAGGCAAAGCCTTTGGAGTTCAAAACCTATGGTTTATCTGTGCGCCACGGACCTGATTCAGCCGTTGCAGGCGGTGGACAACACCCGGATTTACGGCTCCGGCATGGAAGAGCGATGGAACTGGCCTCAGGGTTCGTCGATTGCGCTGGCTTGCTTTACGAATTGTCCGGTCGTCCGATTGAAACTGAATGGACGGGCGATCGGTGAGAAGCCCTTGTCTGAAGCCGTGGAAGGCGTCCTGAAATGGACAATCCCCTATGAACCGGGTGAATTGAGGGCCACGGGTCTAAAAAACGGGAAACAGGTTGCGCTCTTTGCGCTCCAAACCGCCGGCCCCGCAAGCCGCATCGAACTGGTGCCCGATTCGAAGCAGATTTCGGCGGACGGCAAAGATATCTGTCACATCGAATACAGGATAGTCGATTCAAAAGGAATACGCGCACCCGAAGGCGACCGGATGATTTCATTCGAGGTGGAAGGCCCTGCCGATTTGATCGGCGCGGGCAACGCTGATTTAAACAATATCGAAAGCACGCTGGATGCCATCCATCAGACTTACCAGGGACATGGATTGGTCATCCTTCAGAGCAGGAAGACGCAGGGAAAAATAACCTTGACTGCATCGGCTCAGGGTTTAACACCGGACCGTGTCGTTCTCACAAGCCGCTGAAATCCAAGTGCGGCGCACCTTCAGCATATCCATTAAACCGTAATAAAAACAGTTAAAGATGCTTCGCACTTTAATGCACTATGATTCCCGGCGACGGCCCAGTTCCGTCCGCCTCCGGCGGACTCCACTGGGTCTAGTGCAAATTTCCAAATATCGGGCATAAAAAAGGCCCCAGCTGATGCTGAGGCCTTGCAGTAACTCCCGGCGACATCCCGCCAAGGCGGGATCTACTTCCAATATGAACATCTCAGCAACAAAAAAAGACCCCGACATGAATCGGGTTCTTGTAATTATTCCCGGCGACGGCCCAGTTCCGTCCGCCTCCGGCGGACTCCACTGG
>JBFZEN010000172.1:0-5282 GCA_041306805.1 bacterium | reverse complement strand
AACCGTCTCGGCCTTGAGCCGCGGTGCTTGACTGATGAGATACGCTTCGTTCTGGGCACGAACAGCAGCGGCGGCGGAAATCAGGATGAAAACCATTTTCGATAATATTTTCATGTGAAATTCCTTGAAAAAAAACCTCATGGGATTTGGTATTGATCCTGATGGTCAAGGTGCAAGAACGGATTATCCCCGAAATAAATATCGCCTATCGGTGTATAGGCCTGTCTGACCGCATCAATCAAAGGCGAATTGCGCGACTCCGTACTCGGGATGAAATGAGAACCCATGTTTTGGTTCAGCATGTCCATGCGGTGCCGAATCAGGTCCTGATTGCCTGCAGCGGCCGCCTGCGTTTCAGCCCTGCGTTCGGGTTTCGGGATTTCGGCCGCACGACCCTCTTTGGAGCTCCCATCCGAAGACCGGGACGGCGGCGTTTCCGTCTGCGCCGATATTACGGCCTGGCTGGCCTGAAGTTTCTGTTCGGCCGTGGAAAAATTCGGATCAAGCTGCAAGGATTTTTGATAGAATTGCCCGGCTTTCCCGAACTCTCCCTTGTCTTCCATTTCTAGCCCCATGCAGTAGTTCGCGAAAGCGAGCAGGTTCTTCGTAGGGACGCGCTGGATGCGCTCCCTTTCCTGAGGATTCAACGAGATGCCCATTTGGTCGATGATTTTGAAAACCGCGTCTTTTTCTATGAGAAACAGGTTGGCCATGGTGTCGTTGAATTCCATGGGCTCGGAAAACGTGTTTTGAACCGCGTCCGCGAACGTGACATTGAAAGCCAGCCGGTTCTTGTTCTCAAGCGTGAACCCCCCGTAAACCATTTTTCCCGCCTTGAGCATTTTCCCGAAAGCGGGGGCATTTTCCTCCGCCACCAGCCCGGTCTGCCCCAGATTGATTTCGTCCATCAGCGCCTGGACGCGCAGGCGCTCCACGACCTTGAGGCTGTTGATCTGGCTCAAATCGGTCATCACCATTTCAGCCATCCCCTTTCCGATGGGAGACAGCTTGGCGCCGGCGCCCCGTGCCTCGAACGGAAAGACCGCGACTGTATTGGGCGAAGCGGGCTGCCCGCCCAGATTGTCCTCCTGTGCAAGCAGGGCGCGCATCTCATTCTTGACCGTTTCGCGCGACAACAACCGGTAACGCCCTTCAAGCAGCTTCTTGAAAGGGGATGATTTGGAGGTTTCGCCGTAACGGCCGTAAAACGACAGGGCCTGCGTTTTTTTATTTTTCATTTCGAGCAGTCTTCCCAGGTAATACCATGCCTGGTCATCCAAAGCCTGTAATTTGTAGACGCGGTTCCAGCATCGGAGGGCGATTTCGGTTTTACCGTTATCGAAACAGTAGACGCCTATTTGCTTCAGCGCCTCCACGTTGTTGGGATTTTCCTTCAGCGCCGAAATCCAGGCATTCACATTCTCCGATTGCGCCATTGAAAGAAGAGGAAATGAAAAAATGAAAACAGCGACAAGAACGGACAGGGTGCATCGGAACAGCCGCATTCTTTCCTCCCGGATCATGATTCTCGACCAACCGAATATACAATTACTTTAAAAAACAAACCAAAACGATTTTTGCCCGGAATCCGGACGGATCAGGCGAATTCCATCTCGTAGTACAGACCCAGCGACTTCAGGGGCTTCATGCCTTCGATATGGGTCCTGAAATAAAGGTCGAACATCCTGCGTATCGATGATTTCTGCCCCGCATCAGGATTCAGGCGGACGACTTCATGGATGTCGCATCTCTGAAGCCAGTATAAAATTTCCAGCGTATCGCCGCCGACCCGCAGTCCGCCCTGTCTCGGCCCGCATGCCGTGCATAAAAGGCCTCCATTTCCGGGCTGAAAAAAACCACCCTCGCCGCCCAATGAAACAGAGCACTCGAGACAATTGTCCCATGTGGGTTTGTACCCCATGATGTCGATGAAATGGGTTTCGAAATACCAGAACAGGCCCTCAAGAAAACCGCTGTCCCGGTCCAGTCCCGACAAAACGGAACAAAGCAAGTCATACATCATCATAAATGGTTCGTCCTGCGTCAATACCCGCTCGACAAGCTCCACCTGGGCCAGCCCGAGGGTCGAACGGGTGAAATCGCCGATGATATGAATATGCCCGTCGAGAATATCGGACTGGCTTAACAACTGAAGATCCCTCGTTTTTTTATCATAAAAAATCAACCGGATGCGGGTCATGGGTTCGAGACAACCCTTGAATTTGCTTTTCGGCCCGAGCCCGCCCTTGGCCACCACTTTAACCTTGCCGTAATCTTTCGTGCACAGAGAAAGGATTTTGGACGTTTCTCCGAGTTTCCATCCCTTGAGAACGACGGCGTCTGTTTTAAGAATGGCCATGAATGCGGTTCACGGTTGATAAAAAATCGCTGAGTTCGGCGAATTCCTTGACGGACAGGGTCTCGGGTCTCCGCCCCAGATGGATGGGCGCGTCTTTAAGATGCGTTTCCTGCGCCACCAGCGGCTTCAGCGTGTTGCGCAGTATTTTCCGTCTCTGTCCGAAAACCGTTTTCACCATCGTCCTGAAAAAAGACTCATCTTTGACCGGGAATGCCGCCTGCGGGAAAAACCGGACATGGATCACCGCTGAATCCACCTTCGGGACGGGGAAAAACGCCTTGCTGGGTATGCAGAAAAGCATCCGCGTATCGGCGTACATCTGAAAAAAGACGGATGGAATGCCGTAGGTTTTGTTGCCTGGGGGAGCTGTCAGTCGTTCGGCCACCTCCTTCTGAATCGTGGCGGTCAGGTCGGTAATGATTGAACGATTTTCCAGTATTTTAAAAAGAATCGGTGAAGTAATGGCATACGGCAGATTGCCGACGATTCGCATCTTTCGTTCGCTTGAGGCGATACCGGACAGATCCAGCTTTAAAAAATCATTTTCAATCAGCTGAAATCGGGCATCCTTGCCGAATTGGCCGCGTAAAAAGGGGTATAGTCGATCATCCAGTTCAACCCCAAAAAGCCGCCCCAACGGTTTCGACAGGAGAGTCCCCGTCAATACGCCGTCGCCCGGCCCGATTTCGAGCACCAGATCCCCTTCCTGCACATTCATGCTCAGGACAATCCGTTCGGCATAGCCCGCCGCTTTCAAGAAATGCTGGCTGAGGGATTTTTTCAGGCGAATGCCGCTGCCCATGCTTCAGCTTTCCATTTGAAAGAGCCGGCGCGCGTTCTGCGTCGTACGGGTGCAGAACGAATCGAACGGCATGTGAAGGAAGTCCGCCATTTTTCTGGCCGAATGGGCGATCCAGGCCGATTCATTGCGCTTGCCCCTGAATGGAACGGGTGCCATGTACGGTGCATCCGTTTCGACCAGAAGCCGGTCCATCGGAATCAGGCCGATCAGATCGGAATTTTTAAAATTGGAAAAAGTCACCACGCCGGTGAAGGAAATGTGAAATCCCATTTCCAGAATTCGGGGCAGGTCCTCCTTGCCGCCGCCGTAACAGTGGAATACGCCCTCCCATTTTTGAACGGAAAACCCCGCCAGGATCTCCAAGGCATCGTGCATCGCTTCCCTGACATGGATCACGACGGGTTTTCCCTCCGAAAGAGCCAATCCCAATTGACGGCTAAACCATTTTTTCTGTATGTCGCAGGGGGAATATTGATAATGATAATCGAGTCCGATTTCGCCTATGGCCAGCGTTTTCGGATGGCGGGACAGGTTCTTGATTTCGTCCAGATCGGAAGCCGCAGCCTTGGACGCTTCGTGCGGGTGAATTCCTGCCGACGAAAAAACGGATTGCATCCGGTCGGACAGGATCAGGGATTTGCGGCTGCTTTCCGCATCCGTTCCCACGTCGAGCATCCATTCCACGCCGGCGTCGACCGCTCTCTGAACCACGGTTTCCCTGTCGTTGTCAAACGCTTCCATGTTCAAATGGACATGCGTATCAACCAGCACGATGCCTTACTCCGCACGAAGCCCCGGGGGGGTTTCCTGCTCAGGGGCGAGGAGCACCAGTCCTTTTTCAGTGCGGACGGCCAGCAACATTCCCTGTGATTCGATCCCCCTGATTTTAGCCGGCTTCAGATTCGCAACCACCAGGATGGTTTTCCCCGTGATTTGTTCGGGAGTGTAGAAGAGCGCCACGCCGGCAATGATTTGCCTCTTCTCCGAACCCAGATCGATCTGGAGTTTGAGCAGTTTGTCCGCACCTTCCACCTTTTCGGCCGAAATCACCTTGGCCGTCCTCAAATCGATTTGATGGAAGGTATCATAATCCACTTCATTTCCCTTGACGACCCCGGCATCGCCCAGCCTGGTTTCCACCTGCTTGAGCTTGGCTTCCTCTTTCTGGATGGCCTCGTCTTCGATCTTTGAAAATAAAATTTCAGTTTTACCGATGGCGTGCTGATCGGGGATTCCGGCCTCTCCCGCTTTATCCCAGGAAACAGGACTGTCCAGGTTCAACATGCCCCTGAGCCGGCCCGCCGAAAAAGGCAGAAACGGATTCATCACCACGGAAAGGGTTTTGACCACCTGCATACAGACGTTGATGCTGGTACCGCATCTCTCCGGATCCGTCTTTCGGGTTTGCCAGGGTGCCGAGTCGTTGAAATACTTGTTGGCGGAACGGCATAGATCCATAAACGCCTTGGTCCCGTTTCGGACTTCAAACCGTTCGAGAAATCCGCCGATCAGGAGCGGCGCGGAAACCGCCGCATCGAGCATGCCTTGATCTTCACGGTGAATCCGGCCTTTCGCCGGGACGCGGCCTTCGTAATACCGGTGTACGAACGTCAGTGTGCGGTTGATGAAATTGCCTAGAATATCGGCCAGTTCGTCGTTGTTCCGGCTCTGGAAAAGACCCCACGAGAAATCCGTATCTTTGGTCTCGGGCGCGTTGGATGCGATGGTGTATCGGAGCGGATCCGGAGGGAACGATTGAAGGTAATCATCCAGCCAGATCGCGTAATTCAGGCTCGTCGAGATTTTTTTCCCGTTGATGGTGAGATATTCGTTCGCCGGGATGGCTTCGGGAAGCACATATCCCCCCATGCGCATCAACATCATGGGGAACAGGATGGCATGAAAAACGATGTTGTCTTTCCCGATGAAATGGACCAATGCGGTGTCCGGATCCTTCCAATAGGTCTTCCAGCGGTCAGGATCCTTGATCCGCTCCGACCATTCCTTCGTGGAGGAAATGTATCCGATGGGCGCATCGAACCATACATACAGCACCTTTCCTTCGGCTTCCGGAAGCGGGACGGGCACGCCCCAATGCAGGTCCCGCGTGATGGGCCTGTC
>JBFZEN010000171.1:0-11182 GCA_041306805.1 bacterium | reverse complement strand
TGAATCCACCGGCCCAGCCCGTGGGCGACGACGTTCAGTTCGGCCAGCAGAACCACCAGCACCGGCGCACCGAGCGCCCACCGCGTGGGCTTGTAAATTCCAGAAAACGCCGCTTCTCCGAATCTGTTTTTGCCGGCCTGATCTTCGAGCACGACAAAACGCCAGGGCTGCGCGTTTTCGGCCGATGGCGACAGCCGTGCCGCCTCGACGCAGGCCAGAATTTTCCCGCGCTCGACAGGCTTTGCGTCGAACTTCCGCACGCTTCGGCGGTCGAGAATGGGTTTTAAAACAGGATAGTCCGTCATACGAACCTTGAAAAAAGTTCTGAATTTTAAGTTCCGGGATATTGAACGCGGGGATGCCCAGGGCACGACGCACGATGCCCCTTCCGACTTTGAACCCGGAACTCGGAACTCATTTTTCGAATCCCGAAAAAGGGAATCGAGGCTGACCGTGACAGACTGCGGGTCAGCCTCGATGGGTTTCCGATTACTTAAGAAAGCGCGGATTGGATTGAGCGATCGAAATTACCAGGATCGCCGTCCACCACCCCCCGATTTCCATCCACCGCCACCACCTCCACCGCGCCTGTCTCCGCCTCCGCCTCCGCCTCCTTCTCTCCGGTCCGTGCGAGGACGGGCTTCGTTGACCGTGATCGCCCTTCCCTTCAACTCGGTTCCGTTGAGCCCCGCGATGGCGGCCTTGCCTTCGTTCGCGTCCGGCATTTCCACGAATCCGAATCCCCTTGACTCGCGGGTGAATTTGTCCTTGATGATGGTGGCCGAGGCAACCTGCCCGAAAGCCGTGAATGCCCCTTTTAAATCTTCTTCTGTTGCCTCGCGTGCGAGGTTGCCCACGAAGATGTTCATGCTCTGTTTCCTTTCTAATGAATGGTTTTAGGGGTTCTCTATCAATGTTCCGATCAAATCGCGAACATTCGAAATGTTTTTCCGTTCACAGTACGACGCAATTCCCTCCAGCACGCCGACGGCGCCGTCCGGTTCCATGAAATTGAGCGTGCCGATCTGTACGGCGGTAGCGCCCGCAATCAGGAATTCGACGGCGTCCCGCCACGAGGAGATGCCGCCGATGCCGATCAGGGGAACGGACACGGCTTTGCGGACCTTGAGAACCATGGCGAGGGCCACGGGTTTGACGGCCGGGCCCGATAGTCCTCCGAACGTCCTGCCGATCAGCGGTCTGCCTGTTTCAATGTCCACGGCCGCGCCGATCAGCGTATTGATCAGCGACAGCGCATCCGCTCCCGCATCCACGGCGGTTTCGGCCATCAGGGCGATGTCGGTCACGTTCGGCGAAAGCTTGACGATGAGGGGTTTCCGCGTCGCGGTTCTCACCCCCCGCACCACCTCGTTGAGCGCGTTCTTGTCGGTGCCGAAGGCCAGCCCGCCCTGATCGACGTTGGGGCACGACACGTTCAATTCAATCGCGTCCACCCTCGGGTTCGCCTGCACCCGTTCAGCCGTTTCGGCGCAGTCGCGCGCCGTGTTCCCCGCAATGTTGACCACCACAGCCGTTTGAAGCCCCATCAACTGCGGCAATTTTTCCGAGAGAAACCGCTCGACGCCCACGTTCGCCAGGCCGATGGAATTCAGCATGCCGGCCGGGGTCTCCGCGATGCGCGGCATGGGGTTCCCTTCGCGCGGTTCGAGCGTGACGGTCTTTGTGACGATGCCGCCCAGCAGCGAGACGTCGAAATAATCGCCGTATTCCAATCCGTATCCGAACGTGCCCGAAGCCGTCAGCACGGGATTCTTCAACCGGAGGGAACCGATCTGCACGGACAAATCCGCACTGACCGCCGGCGGGGTTGCGCTGCCGGTCCGGAGGCTGCCCCCGGGCGCCCTCCGGTCAACCTTCAAGAACGACCTCGCCGAGATCGAAGACCGGACCATCCGAACACGCCATCCGGTAACCGCCGTCCTTCATTTTGACGGCGCAGCCTTTGCATGCGTTTACGCCGCAGGCCATTTTTTCTTCCATGGAAACCTGCCACGGAAACCGCGTTTCCCCTGCAATGCCCTGCACCGCTCTGATCATGCCTTTGGGACCGCAGACGAAACCCTCCGCATCGCCGTCCGCCCATTCCTTTTCGCCGAGGGCTTCCCGGAGCAGGTCGGTGACCGGACCCTCTTTCCCGGCCGATCCGTCCTCGCTCGATATTCTCACGTCCGCACCCGCGTTCCTGAGCGCATCCACTCCGAACAATTCCGACTTGCGCCTCACCCCCCATAAAAAAAGGACTTTCTTTTTCCGGCGGACGAGCCGCCCGGCGAGAAAGAACAGGTCCGCGCTGCCCAGCCCTCCGGCGACCAGAAGGCTTCGCGTGAACGGTTTGCCGGTATCGAATCCGTTGCCCAGGGGACCCATCACGTCAAGACATTCCCCCGGTTTGACCTTGCTGAGAGCTTCCGTTCCCGGTCCGACCACGCGGTAAACGATCTGGATCGATTCATTCTTTTCATCAACTCCGTGCACACTGAACGGCCTGCGCCACAGGGGAATCCATCCGCAGCCCGTCCGGATGTGTACGAATTGCCCCGGCTGGCTGCGCCGGGCCAGCTCCCGCGCCTTCATGATCACAAGAAAGATACCCTCCGCCGCTTCGCATTGGCTGACAACCTGGCAGCTGTATTTTCCCAAACCCACCCCGTTCAGTCCAGGCGTTCGGATCTTCCGCCGCTGTCCGGCGGATGAAAGGGCCGCGTTGTATCGGGAACGGCAACGCCGGCGGGAGGGAATTCCGGGGGTAAGCTGATCTTGAGGGAATCTGAGCCGGCGCCCTTTTTCAGGGAATCGGCGGAAACACTTTCGGTTTTGACGGGTTTGATGATGTCGGACGTTTCCGTCCGGGCCGGCTTGGATTTGGCGGTCTTGACCGCGTCCACTTTCATTTTAACGCGGACGGCAAAAGGCGAATCGGGAAAACGGGTGATCAGGGTATCATAGGCGGCCAATGCCTTCGCGGGTGCGTCCAGGGCTTTTTCATACATCCATCCCGCGGAATACAGGGCCTTGGGGGCCGCGCCGGCTTTGGGGTACCGCTTCCACACGTCGATGTACTGTTCCACGGCCCGGCCGGGATTGCCGTCATCCCAAAACGAGTTTTCAGCCCGGCTGAACGCGCTCCAGGCGGAATCTTCGACTGAAAAGGCGCGTCCCATGCCTAGCCGCTTCCGGACTCCCCGCGCATGCGGCGAATCGGGGTGCCCGGCAACCAGCACCCTGAAGCATGAATCGGCCCGGACCGAATCGTTCCGGATTGAAATGTATAGATGCCCGAGATTGTACAGGGCTTGAGGCGCATAAGGACTTGCGGGGAAACGGTCCGCCAGAAGACGGTATTGGACGAGCGCCGAATCGGGCACGTGAAACCGGAACAGATACAACTCGCCCAGAAGGGAAAGGTTTTTATCCAGTTCTTCCTTATTGAAACTTTTCAATTCCGGATTTTCCGCGAGGGGCTGTTTCGATTTCTTGAGCCCCAGGGTGTCGATGGCCGTGGAATCGAATTGAACCGCCGTGTTCTGTGAAAGCGAATCGTGGTCCGCCGCCCCGGTCGTGTCTTCCTGTGCCATGCTGCCCACGTCGACGCCTTTCCCCTTTTCACCGCGCAGAGCCATGCCGATGACATGATTCAGGGCGTTGAGGCGCAGAATGTCCCTTCCCTTGATGTCGGCGGAATCGGCGTATACGGAACGGCCGCTCTCTTTTCGAACCCGGCTGAAATGGTCGAGGGCCTTGTCGTATTCCATGCGTTCCGTCTCGAACAGGCCGCCCATCCGGTAATACGCTTCCGCCGAAGCATCGGTGCCGGGATTGGCCTGGATGACATCCTGGTAGGTCAGCATGGCGCCGGCCATGTCGCCTTTTCGAACCAGGCAGTCGGCCGTTTCCAGCCTGAGCAGCGGTATCTTGAGCCTGTTTCTTTCGTTCCTCTGAAGTTTTTCCAGCGCCTGCACGGCCTCGTCGAACCGGTCCATGTTTTTCCTGGCCCGCGCGTAACGGAACTGCGATTCGAATTCCATATCAGGGTCGGGACTGTACCGCAGCACCTGCTTGTAAGCGTCCGCGGACCGGTCGTAAGCGCCAAGGCTGTCGCTGTCGTCGCCGATGGCGAACCAGACCCGCGCGCCCCATGTTTTTTCGTCCGTTTTCAGAACCTGCCGGTATGTCTCAACGGCTTTTTCAAATTCCTTTTTGTTTTCGTAGAACCGGGCCTGAAAAAAGATGATTTCGCCCTTCTGCTTCTTCGAGATTTTCTGGCTGGTCAACCGGACCAGGTCGTTCTCCGCTTCCTCGAACCGCCGCGTCGCCACCTTGTTCTTGGCCAGCCAGAAACGGGCCTCGTTGACGAATTCGCCCGACGGCCAGCCGGTGATCAATTCGTTCAGTCTCCGTTCGGACGTGCTGTAGTCCTGCAGAAAAAAATAGGACTTTCCCAGCAGAAGCAGCGCGTCATCCGCCCATTTGCTTCCCGGATAATCCTCGAGAATCAGCAGGGCTTTGTCGACGGATTTCTGGTATTTGTTCCGCTCGTCGCCGCTCAGCGTGCTCGTTTTGCTCTTCTCGGTGACTTTAAAAGCTTCCTGGTAATTTTTTTTTGCGTTGTAAAACGTATTGAAATAGGCGCAACCGGGAAAAAATGCGGATAAGAATACAAAAATTACAAATCGGCGAATCTTCATCTGAGCCTTGATCGGGTGACCGAACCGGAAAAACCTTTTTACTGCATAATAAAGTACAAGATTTTCAACACTTTGTCAAGGGAAAAGTGCACTTTATGTTCAAATGAGCCCTCTGAAGCAGGCAAAATGAGCTTGATTTCCTTTTTTAAAAAGGGTATTTTGAAAACTGATAAACGATTCCGCCGGGACACACGGCCATGGGATGGAGACAGACGCATGGACCGGATGTACAAGAAAGCCTTAAAACTGGAAGTTCTTTTGCTTGTATACAACGGACGGATTTCCGAAGAAAGGGAGGAGCGGGTCGATAGACGCGCCTCGCGTTTCGTCGGCTTCACCTTCATGATTCTGGGAGCGGCCGTCGCCTATGAATCGGTGATGAAAATCGCCGGAAAGGAAATTCCCGATCCCTCCCGTCTCGGTATGGCCGTCGCCCTGATTTCGGCCGTCGTCATGCCTGCTTTGGGGATTGCCAAATACCGCCTGGGTAAAAGGATGAAATTGAAATCACTGGTGGCCGACTCGAAGGAAACGCTCTTCTGCGCCGCGCTGTCCCTGGCCCTTCTCGCGGGCCTGGGACTGAACGCCCTTTTCGGCCTATGGCTGGCGGATCCCGTCGTGGGTCTGATCATCGTCGTTTTCCTCTTGAAGGAAGGCTGGGAGCTTGTTTTCGGAGATTAGGATGAACCCCGTCGATTTCAGGACGGCGGAACACGCTGCGATACGCCGGGTGATTGCGTTGAAAAAGACGGATATATGGACATTGCCGTAATCGGAGCAGGCGGATCGGCGGGACGTGAAATCGTCCATCTGATACTCGCCGAACGGCTGCTGAGCTGCGATCAGAGCATGTTGCTCGTCGGAAACCGGCACGGCCCCAGCGCGACCGGCAGCTACGGTTATGCGGCAGACCTGCTCGACGCCTACGCCGAAATGAGCCCGAAGATCGACGTCACACTCGACGCCGACGCGGTGCGGGGCGATCTGATCATCATGGCGGCCGGAAGTACCGTTCCCATGGACAAGGGTTCCGGCGCCGTCAGCCGCGATTTTCTGGCGGAGCAAAACGCGCCTGTTTTCGAGCGGTATGCGTCAGCTCTGGCCCGGAACGGGCACGGGAACGAAATCGTGATCTGCGTTTCCAACCCCAATGAACTCGCCGTGGCCGTTTTTGCCAAACACCTCGGAAGAAAACGGGTGATCGGCATGGGCGCGTTTCTCGATTCCATGCGGTTCCGCAGGGAAATCGCGGTCGACCTGGGCGTTCAGCGCCAGATGATACACGGTTTCGTCTCCGGAGAGCACGGGCTGAATCTGGTCCCCCTGTGGAGCGGCGTTCATGTCTACGGCCTGACAGGAAACGCGCTGAAAAGGAAATTGGCCCGGATCCGCGGGGGATTCACGACGGAGCGGTTCCCGGACGACGTGTCCAGGGCGGTGGCGAGACTGACGCCGCTCATCAAAAAGGGAAAGATCCGCGACGCCTACGATTTGGTGGACGGATACCCTCCCGATTTCCGCGTGGCGCTCAAACCTTTCATCACCCATTTCAGCGGATCCAAGACCGTCATCGGAACGGCCAGGGCCACGCTTGAACTGATACGGACGATCACCTTGGGAAACGACGCCCTGATCTCAGGCCAGATCAGCCTCGAGGGGGAATTCCACGGCATCACGGGAACGATCGGCGTGCCCTTCGTGGTTGGAAACCAGGGCGTGGACCGGGTGATCGAACTTGAACTGTCCCCCGGAGAAATGGATCTGCTGATCCGCTGCGCCGGGAGCGTGAAAAAGAAACTGGAACGATTTTTATGAGGAGAACACGCTTGGACAATCGAAAACGACATGGTATCATGACTTTGGGCCTGGCGGCTTTGGCCGTGGCCCTGGCCGCTGTTTCCGCGTTCCATCATTCGGTCGTGCTGGGAGCTGTTTATATGCTCCTGTCCGCTCTGGCCGTTCCCGTCATACTTCTGTCTTATTGCGCGAAATGTCCCGACAGCGATCAATGCGGCCACGTGCTGCCCGGCCGTGCCGTATCGGTGCTCGGCGGGAAGAGGAAGGGAGCGTACTCGAAGTCCGATCTGGCGCTGACCGCCGCGGCGCTCGCCGTGGTGTTCATTCTTCCCCAGGCATGGCTGTGGAAGCGGCCCCCGGACGGGATCCTGTTCTGGGGCGCCATGGCCGTGGCGGCGTTCGACATACGGCTCATGATATGCCGCGATTGCGGCAACCGTCATTGCCCCGGCAACCGGCTTCATGAAAAAAGCGGAAAAAGGGATGAAGGAAAAAAACAGGGAAAATGAGAGTATCCATGCGGTCAACCTGGGGTTGTTCGCGAACGTTCTCCTCGCCGTGTTGAAAACCGCCATCGGAATCGCCGGGCACAGCCCCGCCCTTCTCGCCGACGGCGTCAACTCGACGTCGGACGTGGCCTATTTGATCGTCGTGCGCGTTTTCATGGGGATGGCCGGCAAGCCGCCCGACGACGAGCATCCATACGGGCACAGGCAGATGGAGAGCATCGCCGCGCTGGCCGTCGGCGCATTCGTCATCGCCACGGCGGTCGCCATCTTCTGGGACGCAATCAACAGGGTGTATGATCTCTGGACCGGTCAGGGCGGTCAGGGCGGCGCGTCCGTCTGGGCTCTGGCGGTCGGCCTTTTCACCATCGGCTTCAAGATATTCCTTTCGGCATACACCAAGCGCATCGGCCATAAGACCCGGAATCCCGCCGTTCTCGCTCTCGCCTATGACCACCGCAATGACATTTTCGCGGCATCGGCCGCCAGCGTCGGCATTTTCTTCGGCCGACTGGGTTACGCGTGGATCGATCCGCTGGCCGGCGCCGTGGTGGCCGTGGTCATTCTGCGCACAGGCATCGAGATCGTGCGCGAATCATCGGATGATCTGATGGATACCGTGCCCGGAAAAGAACTGGACCGGCAGGTCAGGGACATCATCGCCCCCGTGCCGGAAGTCCTGGAAGTGGAGGAGATATTCGCCCACCGGTTCGGGCCCTACCTCGTCATGAATGTGACCATCGGGGTCGAAGGTTCAATGACCGTGGCCGAGGGTGACGCCATTGCCAGCCAGGTGGAGGAAAAACTTCAGAAGCATATCGGCCTTCTGAAACGCGTGCACGTGCATTACCACCCCGTCCAGGCCCGGAACGGATAGATCCCGCCTCTCCTGCGGTTTGAATCCCCGTCCGGACCGGCAACCGGGACGGCATCCTTTTTACCGGACCTTCCCGCCCGCATCGCGCTTTTTTGATCGAGCCCCTTTCAACCATGATAAGATCATGCGCGGATCATTTCTGCGGAACAGGTTGTGGATTTTTCTTGACTTTTCCCGCTCTTATTTTTATATTTCGTCAATCATCGAAACGAGTGAGCCCGTCCTCGGCCAATGATGGAATATCATGGTGAACTCGAACCATCATCACCACAAATGGCAACGAATGAAGCTCGTCCCGCCCAGACGGGGCGGGACAGAAAGGATCCAACCGATGCGCGATCCGTCAAAACCCTTCAAGGCCCTGGCCGATTCGAACCGCCTGCGCATCCTGAACCTGCTGAACAAAAGGCCGCTGTGCGTGTGCGAAATCACCTCCGTGCTGGGGCTGGCCGTTTCAACCGTTTCAAAGCATCTGTCCATTCTTCGGGATGCCGGCTTCATCGAAGACCATAAGGACGGCAAATGGGTGGACTATTCCCTGTCCGCGGACGCGGATGCGCCATTGATTCAGGATCTGCTCGTCTCGATGCGCCGGTCGATTTTCAAGGAAGCCCTGTTCGCCGCCGACAGGAAAAATGCGCTCAATGCGGACCGGCAGGTGCTGTGCGGATTCAAATCGTCCTGCAAATCTTGAGGAGCCATTTGAATGAATTGGAAAACCGAATGGAAATCGCTGCTGATCATCGCAGCCGTCTTTCTGGGCGTCTATTTTCTTCCCGTGGGTATTCCGCGTTTTGACAACGCGGTGACCGAGGCGCTTCAGCTCGTCAAATGGTACGCGCGCGAGCACGTGGTGCTTTGTCTCATTCCCGCGTTCTTCATCGCCGGAGCCATCGGGGTTTTCGTAAGCCAGGAATCGGTCATGAAATACCTGGGAGCCAAGGCCAACAAGATCCTCGCCTATGGAGTGGCTTCGGTTTCAGGAACCATTCTCGCCGTTTGCTCGTGCACCGTCCTCCCCCTGTTCGCGGGTATCTATCGCATGGGCGCGGGCCTGGGCCCGGCTTCCGCGTTTCTGTATTCCGGACCCGCCATCAACGTGCTCGCAATCGTGCTGACCGCCAGGATCCTCGGCCTTGAAATGGGAATCGCACGCGCGGTGGGCGCCATCGCATTCAGCGTGATCATCGGACTGCTCATGCATCTCATTTTCAGGAAGGAAGAAACGGCGAGGCATGCAAACGCCCGGACCGCACCCCATACAACCGGCGGACGGCCGTTGTGGAAAACCGCCCTGTATTTCGCGTCCATGATCGGCATTCTGGTTTTCGCCAATTGGGGAAAACCGCTCGATCCCACAGGTGCGTGGAGCGTCATTTATTCGATCAAGTGGTTGATCACTTCAGGATTCGCCATTGGATTGGGCTTGATCCTGATTTTCTGGTTCCGGTTGGACTGGCGGAAAGTCCTTGCAGCCGCAATCCCGCCTGTTGTTCTCGCCGGCCTGTTCCCGGGCAGTCCCATCCTCGCATTCGCCGCGGGCGCTCTGGGCCTTGCAATGATCACCAGCACGGACAAGGGGGAATCCGGGGACTGGTTCACCGCCACATGGGGATTTTTAAAGCAAATCCTTCCGCTTCTCCTGGGCGGAGTGCTGATCGCCGGCATTCTGTTGGGTCGTGTCGGACATGAGGGTATTATTCCTACCGAATGGATCAGCTCATCCGTGGGAGGCAATTCCCTGTTGGCCAACTTCTTCGCCTCAATCGCGGGCGCATTCATGTACTTCGCCACATTGACGGAAGTCCCCATCCTTCAAGGCTTGATGGCGAACGGTATGGGCAAGGGCCCGGCTCTCGCGCTCCTTTTGGCGGGACCCGCCTTGTCTCTTCCCAGCATGCTGGTGCTGCGCAGCATCATGGGACTGAAAAAGACGATTGTTTACATCTCATTGGTCGTGGTCATGGCCTCGATTACTGGATTGATTTATGGATGGCTTTTTTAGGCATCTGTTGACAGAAGGAGGTTTTTGATGAAAATCGAAGTATTGGGCTCTGGTTGCCCGAAATGCAATGCCACCACGGAAAACGTGAAAAAGGCGCTCGCTGAACTCGGCAAAACCGCCGAAGTGGTCAAGGTGACGGACATCAATCAGATGATCGAACGCGGCGTCATGTCGACGCCCGCCCTGATCATCGACGGAAAACTGATGGCACAGGGGAAAATACCGAACGTGGGACAGATAAAGGATTGGATAAAATAAAGCTGAAACCGATCTTGAAAGGAAAAATGGAATGAAAAATCGGATCGTGGCAATTCTTTTGCTTGCTCTGGCTTCCATCGCGGCGTCCAATTGCTCCGGCGGCAACAAACCCGGCAAACCGGACGATCAAAAAACCGTGGCGCCTTCTTCCAAAAAGCCTGTCACCTTCGTCGAACTCGGATCGGTCAAATGCATCCCCTGCAAGATGATGCAGCCCGTGATGAAGGACATCGAGAAAGAATACGGGAGCGAGGTGGAGGTCGTCTTCCACGACGTTTGGACGGCAGAAGGCGAACCTTTTGGAAGGCAGTACCGGATCATGGTGATTCCCACCCAGGTGTTCCTGGACCAGGACGGGAAGGAATTCTTCCGCCATGAAGGGTATTTCCCGAAGGACGAAATAGTCAAGGTATTGAAAACCCGGGGAATCGGCAGATGATGCGGTCCCCGTTATCAACTTACAAAATAGACACAAAAAAGAACAATCACTCTCGGCAGCATGCTTCAATGATCGATGGAAAAGGAGAACCGGGATGAAGAGATGGATAGCCATGGCTCTTATCATGTTTTTGGCCGTGGCCGCGCCTTCCACGGGTTCAATCGATGCCGGCACGAGCCGCGCGGACAGTGCGCGAGCCGCCTTGCCCGCCGTCGGGAAAAAGGTCACTTTGATTGAGCTTGGCTCGGTAAAATGCACCCTATGCCAGATGATGCACATCATCATGAAGGAAATCAAAGAGGAATACGGCGAGGATGTGGATGTGGTTTTTTACAACGTGCGGACCAAGGCCGGGCGCCCGCTCGCGGAGAAATACCGGATCGGCATGATTCCAACCCGGATTTTTCTGGACGGTAATGGCGATGAATTTTTCAGGCATGAGGGGTATTTCTCCAAAAAAGCAATCATCGAGGTGCTGAAAATGAAGGGAGTCGATAAATGATGCGGTCCCTTTTCGACTGGCTGTTCCGCGCGCTCGAATCATCGGCGGCTCTCGCGCTGGTCGGCGCTTTCGCGTGGGGAATATTGAGCATC
>JBFZEN010000170.1:0-2472 GCA_041306805.1 bacterium | reverse complement strand
TGGGTATCGTACTGACGCACCGCTTCGTCGGTGAGAACCAGGTAATGCGGACAGGTTTCGGCGGTGACGTGCACGCCGCGGCTTTTGGCCTCGCGGATGAGCCGCACCGATCCCCCGGTCGAAACATGCGCGATGTGCAGCGTCCCTTTCGTGTATTCCGCAATCAGCAGGTCCCTGGCCACCACCACTTCCTCGGCGATGGAAGGAATGCCCCGAAGACCGGCGGAAGTCGACACCCAACCCTCGTGCATGGCGCCGTTTTCTGACAGCGTCCTGTCTTCACAGTGTTCGATCACGGGCTTGCCGAACATGCCCGCGTACTCGAGCGCGCGCCGGAGCAGAACGGCCTTTTCCACCGATTTCCCGTCGTCGCTGAAGGCCACAGCCCCGGCCTGGACCAATTCCCCCATTTCGGTGAGTTCCTCGCCGTTCTGGCCTCTTGTGATGCAGGCCACGGGATGCACTCGCACGGGCTGACCCGAGGCCCGGTCGAGTATGAATTCGACCTGGCTGCGGCCGTCGATGGGGGGATGGGTGTTGGGCATGCAGGCGATTTCGGTGAAACCGCCCGCGGCCGCCGCCCGGCATCCCGATGCCACGGTTTCCTCGTCTTCCCTGCCGGGTTCGCGCAGGTGTACGTGCATGTCGAACAGCCCGGGAATAACGATCTTTCCCTTGGCCTCGATGACGCGGATATCGGACGCATCCCGGTCGAATGGTCCGATCTTTTTCAAAACGCCTTCGGCCGCGAAGAGATCGGCCGTCCGGTCGAGACGGACGGAGGGATCGAAAACGCGGGCGCCCCTGATCAACAGCTTGTGCGATTCATTCATTGTCTTCACCGTCGGGTTTGCTTCGCCCGCCCGCGAGCAGGTAGAGTACCGCCATCCGAACGGCCACGCCGTTGGTGACCTGGTCCAGAATGACCGAATGGCCGCTGTCGGCCACGTCTCCGTCGAGTTCCACCCCGCGGTTGATGGGGCCCGGATGCATCACCACCACGTCCCTCTTGCATGCATCGAGGCGGGCTCGCGTGACGCCCCAGAGCGAGCGGTATTCCCTGAGCGACGGGAACATCCCTTTTTTCTGGCGTTCGAGCTGGATGCGTAAAACGAGCGCGACGTCGGCCTCGGCGAGCGCGTCTTCAAGCCGGGGATAGCGCGTCGCTCCGAACTGTTCCACTTCGCGCGGCATGAGTGTGGCCGGACCGCACAGCCCGACGCGCACGCCCATGGTCTTCATTCCATGCAGGTTTGACCGGGCCACGCGGCTGTGCGCCACATCGCCGATGATCGCGACCTTCAGCCCTTCGAGCCTGCCGAAACGTTCGCGCAGCGTCATCATGTCGAGCAGCGCCTGGGTCGGATGTTCGTGCGTCCCGTCTCCCGCATTGACGATCGAGGTGTTGAGGCATCGGGAAAGGAAATGGGGAGCGCCGGCCGCCCCGTGCCGGAGGACGACGAAATCGATTTTCATGGCCTCGATATTCCTGGCCGTGTCTTTGAGCGTTTCACCTTTTTGCACGCTCGAACCCGAGGTGGCGAAACCCACCGTGTCGGCCGAAATGCGTTTTTCGGCCAGTTCGAACGAGATGCGGGTACGGGTGGACGGTTCGTAAAAGAGGTTGAGCACGGTCTTGCCGCGCAGGGTGGGCACTTTGGGAATGGGCCGTTCGAGTACCGATTTGAACGACAGGGCGGTGTCGAGAATTTGCAGGATGCTTTCCCTGGAGGTTCCTTCGAGCTGAAGCAGGTGCCGGTTCGCGGCCATCATCGCCTCTTCCTCATTGTTCCATCAGGCGGACGGCGTCTTCGCCGTCCACTTCCTTCAGCATGACCTGGATATCTTCATTGGCCGCCGTGGGAACGTTCTTGCCCACGTAATCGGCCTTGATGGGCAGTTCGCGGTGGCCGCGGTCGATCAGAACAGCGAGTTGAATGGAGGCCGGCCGGCCGAAGTCCATGATCGCGTCCAGCGCGGCGCGTATGGTCCGCCCCGTATAAAGCACGTCGTCCACAAGAACAACTGTTTTTTCGGTGATGTCAAACGGGATGTCCGTTTCCTGAACCACGGGACTTGCATTCAGCTTCTGGAAGTCGTCGCGGTAGAGATTGATGTCGAGGACGCCGAGCATGATGGCTTCGCCCTCGATGTGTTGAATGGCGCCGATGATGCGCCGCGCCAGGCGGTCTCCCCTGTCACGGATGCCGACGACAACCAGATTTTTGCTGCCCTTGTTCCGTTCGAGAATTTCATGCGTCAGCCTGAGCAGGGTCCGTGACACGCCCTGGGCGTCCATGATTTCAGACTTGATTTTCACGCCGCCGTTTTTCCCAAAAAAAAACCTCCTCGAACCGTTTCCAGGAGGTGATGGCACCAGCCCTTTCTGACCTCACAGGATCGGTTTAAAGGGACGATTTTCGGATTGCATCATGTTTTCGGGATTCAAAATACAGAGAATTTGCGTGATTG
>JBFZEN010000169.1:0-7030 GCA_041306805.1 bacterium | reverse complement strand
GCCACCAGGCCCGATTCGAACATCCGGTCGACCCTGTCTTCGACGCGCCGGTACAGAACGTCGCGCGGCCAGTCGAGGCCGACCATCCGGACTTCAAAATCGGGCGCCCGGGTTTCTTCCCTTTGAACGGAGCTGATCGGTTTGCCCGCCAGGGCGGTCACTTCAAGCGCCCGGATGATGCGTTTCCCGTCGTTGGGGTGAATTCTCCCGGCCGCATCGGGATCGGCTGCGGCGAGCCGCCGGTGCAGGGCCGGCGCCCCCTCGTCATTCAGCCTGCTTTTCAGGCGGGAACGCAGCGCTTCGTTCCTGTACTGTCCGTCGAAAATTCCGTCAGCCAGCGCGCGGATATACAGGCCCGAACCGCCCGCCACGACGGGCAGGCGGTTTCTCGCGAGAATTTCTTCGATGGCGGCCCGGGCAAGGCGGGCGTACTCGCCCGCGCTGAAAACCGTATCAGGGGGCAAAATGTCGATCATGTGGTGCGGCACCGTTTTTTGCTCGTGCGGACCGGGCTTGGCCGTGCCGATGTCCATGAACCGGTAGATTTGCCGCGAATCGGCCGAAACCACCTCGCCGCCAGACAGAAGGGCAATTTCAACCGCGAGACTGGTTTTTCCGGAAGCCGTGGGACCGACGACGAACAGCGCCCGTTTCGATGCCTGCTGAATCAACGCCCGAACCTTTTGTCGATTTCCTCCAGGGAGAGATTGACGACGATGGGGCGGCCATGGGGGCATACGTAGGGATCGGATGTGGCGAACAGCTGGTCGATGAGTGAAATCATTTCGGAAAGGGTGAGCCTGTCTCCGGCCTTGATCGCGGACCGGCAGGCGTATGATTTGGCCACGGCATCGGCCACATTCAGGGTTCCCTGCCGCGATTGCTTGAATTCCTCGATCAGATCGAAGAGAATTTCCTTTTCCCGTCCGGGACGGATGTCCACGGGAACGGCTTCAATGACCACGGTATGGCCTCCGAAATCCTTCAGGCCGAATCCGACCTTTTCGATGTACGGAAGAATTTCAGTCAGGACCAGATAGTCTTCCTGCGACAGTTTCACGGTTTGAGGAAACAGAAGCTGCTGCGCGCTTCCTGCCTGCTTCTCGATGGACCGCAGGGCTTTTTCATAGAGAATCCGCTCGTGCGCCACGTGCTGGTCGATGATGGTGAGGCCGCTCTTGATCTGTGAGAGAATGTATTTGTTGTGCAGCTGCCACAACGCGGGCGCGTTCGGATCGGGCCTTCGCGCATGGAACACGGATCCTTCGTCGGTCGGCCGCTGCATTTCCAGCGTGAGCTGGGCGTCGTTCCTGAAATCGTCGTTTTTGGGACGGAAACCGGATGCTTCCTTTCTTTTACCGACAACGAGGCGCAGGTCGGGAATGGACGACGGTTTGCGCAGGGCGTCCTGAACGGCCTTCTTCACGCAATCGTAGGAAAACCTTTCGTCCGCGAAACGAACCTCTATTTTTGTCGGATGCACGTTGACGTCGTATCGGTTGGGTTCCATGTCGAGGAACAGGATCGACATGGGATACTGGTCGCGGGCCAGCCGCGGCGCATAGGCTGATACCAGCGCGTGCCAGAGCCCTTTGTGGACGATGGATCTTCTGTTCAGGAAGAAAAGCTGGTCGTCTCGCGACGGAACGGTTTCATCGGGCCTTGAAACGAAGCCGTGCACCGTCACGGCGCCGAATTCGGCGCGGACGGGAATCAGGGCTGAGGCTTTTTTCTCTCCCCAGAGATCGCGGATGCGGTCTTCAATCGTTCCGCCTTTCAGGTCGAGCGTCTTCGTGCCGTCGAGCCCCAGAATGAAGGCGGTCCCGGGATGCGCGAGCGCCGTGCGGCGGAAAACCGACAGCATATGGCGCAGTTCCGTGGCCGGCGTTTTCAGGAATTTTCTTCTCGCGGGAACCGATGCGAAAAGGTTCTTGACTTCAACGGACGTGCCTTTCAGGCCTGATGCCTTTCCGACCTCGACGACCGTGCCGTCCTCGATGAAAACCTGAACGGCCTCATCCTCATTTTCGGTCCGCGTCGTAATGACCATGCGACCCACCGAACCGATGCTCGAGAGCGCCTCGCCCCGGAACCCGAAGGTCCGGATGGCCTCCAAATCTTCGGCCGAGGCGATCTTGCTCGTGGCGTGCCGTTCGCAGCACAGACGGGCATCGGCTTCCGTCATGCCGTCGCCGTCGTCCGTGACCTGTATCGATTCGAGGCCGCCGCCGCGTATGAAAAGCGATACCGATTCCGCGCGGGCGTCGAGGGCGTTTTCAAGGAGTTCCTTCACCACCGAGGCGGGGCGTTCCACCACCTCGCCTGCGGCGATGCGCTTCATGACATGTTCGGGAAGAATGCGTATTTTCGGTTCACGATTCATGGATCAGCCTTGAAAGGGATTGTGCGAACTGGATATCGGTGATGCCGAGACATTTGCAATTCGGTTTTCCCGCTGCCGCTCCCAGTCCGTCCGGCGTCCGCATGGAAACGCCCCATCGCTTTGCCGCATTTTCGACGCGGCTGCGCGTGTTTTGCGCGGCATCGCAATCGATCAGTATCAGTTTCACCCGCCCTTTGGAGACGGCCTGAACGACGGCCTCGGCGCCGAACACCGATTTGCCGGCCCGGATGCAGAAACCCAGCAGCGATTTCCAATCTGCGGGCTGCTGGCTGCGGAACGCCCCGGCCAGATCCGCGTAAACCTGTGCGGACACGCCTGACTTGAGCGAGCGTCCCACCGCGTCGGTCTGTCTGGCTTTCCGGATGCAATCGGGCTTTCTGCATATGTATACGCCGCGCCCCTGCGAGCGGTTTCCCGGGTCGAAGAAAACCCTGCCCTCGGGCGTGCGTACCACCCTGAAGAACTGGTCCTTTTCTCCGCGCAGCCGGCAGACGGCGCATTGTCGAACGGGGGCGTTCATGGTTTTGAATGTAAAATGAAAAATCCACAAAACCAAACATATCGTGCATGAAAATTCTTCTTGCATCGATGCGAATTGTTGACGAAATTGCGGAATGAACGAAACGAAAAACGGCAATGATGCGAACGGTTCGAACGCGTTCGACGAATTGATCAGCATCGTGGAAAGACTGCGCGGGCCCGGCGGATGCCCCTGGGACAGGGAACAGACGCACCTGTCGATGAAACCGTACCTGCTCGAAGAAACATACGAGGTGATCGAGACCATCGATGAAGGCGACGGCGTGAAACTCGCCGAGGAGCTGGGCGATCTGCTGCTGCAAATCGTTTTTCACGCCCGGATCGCCGAAGAGAACGGCCGTTTCGCCATGAACGATGTGCTCAAGGCCATCAACGCCAAGCTGGTGCGCCGGCACCCGCACGTCTTCGGTGAGGCGGACATCCGGACGTCGGAAGAACAGACCCGGCACTGGGAATTGCTGAAGAAAGCGGAAGGCAAGGCCTCAGCCATGGACGGCGTTCCCGTGTCGGCCCCCGCCCTGCTCAAGGCCTGGCGCGTCCAGCAAAAGGCCGCCGCCGCGGGTTTTGACTGGGAGAAAACCGACCAGGTATGGGAGAAGGTCCGGGAAGAGGTGTCCGAATTCGGCGAAGCCATGCGGCTGAACGACAAAGCCCAGATGGAGGAGGAATTCGGCGACCTGCTCTTTGCCCTCGTCAACCTGTCCCGTTTCATTCATGTCAATCCCGAGGACGCGGCCCGGCGCGCGGCCGATAAATTCATACGGCGCTTTAGAAGACTGGAACAGGCGTTCAACGACCGCGGGCTCGCCCTGCGCGAGAGCACACTCGAGGAAATGGACAAGGTATGGAACAGGATCAAACACGAACCGTGAGAAGGCCGGCGGGGGGAATCCGCCGGCCATGATCATCGCCCTGGCCCAACTCAACCCCGTCATCGGAGATTTCACCGGGAATCTCGGCAAGATCGGCCGGACGCTTTCATCCACGGCGCCGCAAAACCCCGATTTGGTCGTATTTTCCGAGATGTTCCTGACGGGTTATCCTCCAAGGGATTTGCTGGAACGCCGCGATTTCGTGGAACAGGCCGGTCTGGCGCTGAACGGCCTGCTGGCCCTGTCCGGGCGGCATCCTGAAACGGCGGTTCTCTGCGGAACCATACGCCCCGTTGAAAAACCGGGAGGCAAGGGTCTCGCCAACACCGCCGTGCTGGTCCGGAACGGACGCCTGATGTTCAGCCAGGACAAATCGCTGCTTCCCACCTACGACGTGTTCGACGAAGCAAGGTATTTCGATGCCGCGGAATCGACCGAGGCTTTCCCGTTCGGGGCCGAGCGGCTGGGCGTCACCATCTGTGAAGACGCATGGAACCATCCGCATCTGTGGCACGGGCACGCGTATTCCCGCGATCCCGTCCGGGAGCTGGCGGAGAAAAAAGCCACATTGATCGTCAACCTGTCCGCATCCCCCTATTTCATGGAAAAAGAAGAGATCCGCTTCAGGCTGATACGCGGACATGCGCTGGAACACCGCCTTCCTTTCATCCTTGTCAATCAGGTGGGCGGCAACGACGAATTGCTGTTCGACGGCCGCAGCATGGCCGTGGACGCCTCGGGCAATATGACCGCCCTTCTGCCCGCGTTCGAGGAAAGCGTGCTGCTTCTGGACACGTCGAAACGGGGAAACATCGCCTATGTCCCCCCGGATCCGATTGCATCCCTGCGGCGCGCTTTGGTTTTGGGCATCCGCGATTACCTTGGGAAATGCGGCTTTTCAAAGGCGGTTCTGGGACTGTCGGGAGGAATCGATTCCGCCGTGGTCGCCTGCCTCGCGGCCGAAGCCCTGGGTCCCTCCCATGTGCTGGGCATCGCCATGCCTTCGCCCTACACCTCGGCGGCCAGCCTGGAGGACGCGGAAATCATGGCCGGGAACCTCGGCATCGGCTTCAAAACCATTCCCATTACGCCCATATTCGAATCATATTTGAATGCGCTGAAATCGTATTTCAAAGACGGCCCTTCCGGCGCCGCCGAGGAGAACATCCAGGCGCGGATACGCGGCAACCTGTTAATGGCTTTTTCCAACAAGTTCGGTTACCTCACGCTTTCCACGGGCAACAAGAGCGAGCTTTCCGTCGGATATTGCACGCTGTACGGCGACATGAGCGGCGGTCTCTCCGTTATTTCGGATGTGCCGAAAACCGTCGTGTACAAACTGGCGGATGAGCTCAACGGCCGCGGGGAAATCATTCCGCGCCGCATCATCGAAAAGGCCCCCTCGGCCGAACTCAAACCGGGGCAGAAAGACCAGGACACCCTGCCGCCTTACGACGTGCTCGATGAAATCGTGGATTTGTATCTTGAGGAAGGATTGTCCAGGAAGGAAATCGTTTCGAAAGGCCTGAATGAGGCCGACGTCGACTGGGTGATACGCACCTTCATCAAAACCGAATACAAAAGACGACAGGCCGTTCCGGGATTGAAGGTGACGTCGAAGGCGTTCGGCATTGGCCGCCGCATACCCATTGCGGCCAAGGGGATATATTAAAATCAGGGATCGGGGTTTGAAGTTTGGGTTAAAAACGATTTCAGATGTCAGACCGCAGGACTTCGTTTTACGATTTTCGATCTCAGATCTGAGATCGTTGATCTGACATCTGAGATCTCTTTTATATTCGATATAAGAAAAAATCGCAGATCTTAGATGTCACCCAATACCGAGTATCAAATCGGTATTGCCTGCTACCGACTGCCTCCTGCCGACTTACATTTCTCTGAACCCTGAACACGGAACTCCGGACTTTTTTTCAACGGGTCGCGCGTAGCAATAAACGCATCCGCCGGGACATGGATCATACCATCCAATGTCCCAGCTTTCCGTGCAGCCGCACCGGGGTCTTTGGCCCTTGGCCTTCGACAGAGAGGCTTGCTCATGATTTGGATGCAACCCGGACAATAAAAATCCGTCGATGCACTTCGATACGGGCCATTCCGGCACGCAGCAGCCGGACACCCTGACGCCTGCCTTCCCGGCCTGTGCAAGCACCCAATCCGATTCCCGGTTACGCTGCTCAGTGGAAACGGATTCGGCTTCAACCCCCATGCGTGCCAGACGGGCCGCGACCTTCGGGTAATTTTCCATCCAGCTGACGACCATGCCCGTGACGCCCGACTGGTTCGCGGCCTCCGCGATTTCGATGAACCGTGCCAGATTGGTATAGGACGATCCGTCCGGCATTTTCATGTGGACAATCGGATCGAAGCGGACGCGCAGCCGTTCAGGACCGGCCAGAAAATCCGAAAGGGGTTTCAACAGTTTTACGGCCGTATCCGCACGGGGGATATGATTTTCAAGAAGGGGGGAATCAATTCCGGTGATCGTGAAATGGAGGAAAAGCTGATCGTACCTGGAAAGGATGCGGCGGAGTTTCCGGTGTTCCAGAATGTTTCCGGGATCCTTGCTCCACAGAACGACCGTGTGCACCCTTTCGGGGGGGCAGCGCTTTTCCAGAAAATCGGCCAGTTTTTCGGGAAAGAATGCCGCCATGTCCAGCCTGCGGCTGGCGGAAATCACTTTCTTCGATGCAACGATTTTCACGGTTTTTGGGATCCAAGAGAAGCCTTGACGGCGTTGAAGACATCCTCCACCGCTACGGCCTTCATGCAGTCCATTTTTCCGCAAGCATCCAGGTGGCAGCGGCTGCAATCGACGTTCGCATGGATGAAACGATGCCCCCTGGCCGGAGGGTAGGGAAACCAGATCTCGGGTTCACCCGGGCCGAAAATGCCGACGGTTTTGGTTCCGACGGCCGGGGCCAGGTGCATGGGGCCGCAATCGTTGGAAACGAAAACATCGCATTCCCCAAGAACGGCCGCCAGCCCGCGCAGGGGCAATACGCCGGAACGCAGGACAGGCCCGCGGCTTGATTTTTGGACGCCGTCCAGGATGGCTGCTTCGCCCGGCCCCTCGGTCCACAGAACGGAGGCGCCCAGTTCGGAACGGAGGCGGTCCGCCAGCGCGGCAAACCGTTCGGGAAACCAGCGTTTGGCAGGCCATGTCGCCCCGGCGTGCAGTCCGATCAACGGTCCG
>JBFZEN010000168.1:0-6635 GCA_041306805.1 bacterium | reverse complement strand
TGCTGATGTACATCAGGCGTTTCTTCACGGGCCTCGAAATCTACAAAAAGCTCGCCGCGGCCGTCGTTCCCGCGCTGCTGATCGGTTTTCTGGCTTATCCCTTCATCAAGGGCGTTTTGTTCAACCCCGTCGTGGTGTCGGTCTCGCTGATTCTGGGCGGAATCGTTTTGATCATGGCCGACAAAAAGCTGACGGGCAAAACCTCCCGGCGCGCCGGTCTCGAAACCATACCCCTCAAGAACGCTTTTTACATCGGCCTGGCGCAATGCGTTTCAATGATTCCCGGCGTGTCGAGGGCCGGGGCCACCATCGTCGGCGGCGTGTTCAACGGATTCGACAGGAAACAGGCCACGGAATTTTCTTTTCTGCTCGCCGTGCCCACCATGCTGGCCGCGTCGGGGTACGATCTGCTCAAGACGCCCCTGGCGTTCAACAAAAATGAAATCATCCTGTTGTCCGCCGGTCTTTTAACGGCCTTTGCCGCGGCATGGATTGCCGTCAAACTCTTTCTGGCCGTAATAAAAAAATCGGGATTCTATTATTTCGGATGGTACCGCATTCTGATCGGCGTGGTGTTTCTGGTGTTGATCGGGATGAAGGTGATCTGATACAAGGTGCGTGGCACTTGATCAGCCATACGGAGTTCGCATGAAAATCAAGGACATCCCGTTCAGCGTCTCGGACTGGAAGCATGTTCTCCCGGAGGAACACGCCGGCGTCCGCGGCAAGGCGTTCTGGAAAACGATCACACTGGGAAATGTCAGGGCGAGAATAGTCGAATACAGTCCCGGCTACCTGGCCGACCACTGGTGCGAAAAGGGCCATGTGGTGTTCGTGCTCGAAGGCGAATTCACGTCCGAATTGAAGGACGGCAGGAAATACGTCCTGAAAAAAGGGATGGGGTACCTGGTGGCCGACCACGCCGAGGCCCACCGCTCTTCGACAAAGACCGGCGTCAAATTGTTTATTGTGGATTAAAAAAACGCGCGTCACTTGAATATCGAGGACATTGAGATGAATTTCTTTAAGAATCCGGACAGGATCGACTTCATGAAAACCGTCTGGCTGATTCCGGTGATCGGCCTGTTGCATGAGCTGGAGGAGTGGAATATTCTGCCCTGGCACCGGAAGTTCAATACCGGCGTGCCCGACGTGACGTCTTTGCAAATCCGCACCGTCCTGGTATTGATCGGCCTCGTCTATTT
This sequence comes from bacterium, assembly GCA_041306805.1. GTDB lineage: Bacteria > Zhuqueibacterota > QNDG01 > QNDG01 > DTFT01 > JBFZEN01. The sequence continues at coordinate 5,430 of JBFZEN010000168.1, read as the reverse complement.
CGCGTGGACGGCCTTGAGCCTCATGCCCAGATCGCGCCGGACCCGCCAGGCCCTCCTCGTCCCGCTTCTGGCGCTGCTCGCGGCCAACGGCCTGCAGCACCTGATTTGGCTCATCCAGTTCAAGACCTATGCGCCGGGCGTGGTATTCGGGTTCTTCGCCGGCGTGCCGGTCTGCCTGTATTTTCTCTGGAGGATATCCCGCGAAAAAATCATGCCGAAATGGATTTTCGTCCTTTTCGGCGTATTGGTAACCGCGGACATCGTGCATACCCTGATGCTGGGGAATGAACTGGATCCGAAAATCAGGACCGCCATGGTCTTTTCGAAATCATTGTCCCGTTTGATCTGGGGACGGTGAAAAGAATCATGATGCCGGCGGTTCGCTTTTTTTCTTTTCCAGCCTGACTTTCACCAGCTTGAGCGTGGCGAACATGCCCCGCTCGGACTCTTCCAGCGTGTCCTGGATGTATTTGATCGTTTCTTCGTGGATGGGAATGGATATTTTCTCGAGCGCGTTGACCCTGCGCATGGTCTTGCGCACTTCCTGGGACAGCCGCATCAGTGAAATCCGCATTTCAGCCAGTTTTCCCATGGCCTCGAGCACTTTCTTGAAGCGCAGAATGCTTTCATCCACCCAGAAAGAAGTCTCCCCCGGCCCGAAATAGGGCGCGTGGTCGGTGATGGAGACCTGCACCTGGGGAAGGTGCACGCCCATCACGCGCCTCGAAGACACCGTGATGTTTGAATCGATGCGCACGGCCGGCGCCACGGAGGCGACGCCGCCCTTGCCGTTCGACAGAACCGCGTTCCGCAGGGCCTTGTAGGCTTCGGCCAGTTCGATCTCCAGCTTGTCCTGCGCGTCGGACGTCTTGTCCATGAGCGACATCAGCTCCATGACGAGGATCTGGCGTTTCTGCTCGAGCAGTTCGTATCCCTCGCGCGCGAAAGACAAATCGCGTTTGAGGCGCAGCATATTCGTTTTCGTGGGCACCAGCTTGAATCTAGCCACTCATTTAATCCTCAGTTAAAATCAAATGCGTCAGCGCAGCACGGAAAGCTTGCCGATCCGGTTCTCGCCCCCCGCCTGCAGCCTGAAGAAGTACACGCCCGAGGGAACCGTTCCGCCCCAGCCCGCCCGGTGCGTTCCCTGCTCCTCGATTCCGTCGACGGGGCGCGCGACCTCCCTTCCCCTGACGTCGTAGATGGAAAGCACGACGCGGACGCGCGACGGCAGGTCGTATTCGATTGTCGTTCCCGCGTTGAACGGATTGGGGTAGACGCCCTTCAGGCGGAAAACGCCGGCGCCCGCTTCCGGGCGGCCGTCGACCGCGGACTGTTTCACGATGTCCTGCCACTTCGCCTGGGCGGCCTGGGCGTGGCTTTTCAGGTCGCTCAGCCCGTAGCCCCCCAGCACGGCGAAACCCACCAGAACGGTGTCGCCGGCTTTAATGGAAAGAGGACCGACCCCGAGCAGGTGCGAATAATCTTTTTCCCCGGTCACGGCCGTGTTCCTCACGCCCCCCGACAGGTGCGCCCATTTTTCCTTCTTGGTGTATCCGTCGTAGATCTCGCCTTCGTTGTCGATGCACCGGTATACGGTCGCGCCGCCCGACACCGCTGCCAGCCCGCCGTGAACGGTTGAAAACTGTTCGTACACGTATCCCAGGGAAAGCGCGGGGTCGAATCCGGCCAGGTTGTGCCATGAATCCTGTTCGCCGGAAACGTCCCAGTCCATGAACAGGCCGAAGTACAGGTTGCGCAGGGGCGCCTGGGTCGTGCCGTACAGCCGGTAGGCCAGAAGCACGAAATCGGCGTTTGCCTCGTCCTTGAACGCATAGGCGCTGAAGCGGACGCCGAGATTCAGCGCCGGGCTCTTCAGTTCATCCGAAAAGGCCGCCTTCGCCTGCGAGGCCGCCAGGATTCCGGGCGTTGAAATTTCGAGATTCCCGCCTGGCAGAACCTCGAAATCCAGATTTTGACTTTGTCCGTCGTTCCCCCGCGCCACGTCCGAAAGCGAGTCCGCGGAAACGCCGGCCACGACGGCCCCCTCGAACAGGATGTCGTCGCCCATGTAAACGAAACCGTCCCCCGTTTCCGTGCTGATGTCGGCCAGCCCGATGCGGCCCATATCGGTCACGCTCAGCGCGCAATTGTCTCCGTACAGGGTCGCGTATGGAAAGGAGGCCTGGAAGGTCACGGTTTCGGCGTCCCGGTATCCGCCGTTGTCGCCGAGGGCGGCCCTGAGGTTGAAGGTCTGCCCCCTGGCCGATTGGGACAGCGTCACGCGCAGGGGATTCCCCGCATTGCTCCATTCCTGCAGCGTGCCCAGGGAGGCGATGCCGAACGAGCTGTTGGAGATGGAGGCGCCGGCGTCGCCGGACGAAAAAACGATGGTCACGCCCTGCGCCGGTTCCAGATAATTCTTCACCGTGAACGTCAGCAGCACGGTTTCGCCGGGATCGAAAAATCCGTCGCCGTTCGAACCGGGGCCTTCCGCGAAAACGGCCGACTCGATGCGGATGGAAGGCGACTTCACCGTCACGGCCCTGAGGGCGTTGACCCTCCCGCGGCCCAGCTTGGCGGCGAATCCAGGATCGAGCGTGCCGAAAGCGTCGCATGAAACCCGCACCTGTTCGCCCGCCTGCCGGCCCGTCCAGGCCGGGTGCAGCCCCTTGACCAGGGCCGCGACCGACGCCGTGATGGGCGTGGCGTACGAGGTCCCGTCGCCCCAGCCGTACGACATCTCCTGGGACGCGACGTAGATGTTTTCGCCCGGGGCCGAGAGGTCCACGAAATACCCGTAATTGCTGAACGACGCGTTGACGTCCGACGGGTTGGTCGCGGCTGCGGCGAACACGCCGGCGTACCCCGCGGGGTAAGACACGACTTCCTCCCCGTCGCCCGCGCCGTCGAGGCCGCCGTTCCCGGCCGCGGCCACCACCAGGCAGCCGAGGCTGCAGGCATGCGCGACGGCCTCGCTTTCGATCTGCATGAAAGCGCCGTCGCCGAAACTGCAGTTGATGATGTGGGCGCCGTTGTCGGCGGCGTAAACGATTCCCTTGTATGCGTCAGGGATCAGCGAAGACCCCGTCTCGCCGTCGTCGAACACCTTCACCGCCATCAGCTTCGCGTTGAAGGCCGTCGACGCCATGCCCATGCCGTTGTCGGTGACCGCGCCGGCCAGGCTGGCCACGCCCGTGCCGTGGTACCGGGCGTCTGAGGTGCCGTTCGCCTTGGGGACCGGGGTGTTGTCGTTGTTCCCGAAATCCCAGCCGTTCACGTCGTCCACATAGCCGTTTTTATCGTCGTCCAAACCGTTCCCCGCGATCTCATCGGAATTGTTCCAGGCGGCGTTCTTCAGGTCGGGGTGGTTGAACTGGACGCCCGTGTCCACGATGCCGATGACCACGCCGGAACTGTTCCGGATGACTTCCCAGGCTTCGCGCGATTTGATCGTCGTGAGGTACCACTGGTTGACGATGGCGGGATCGTTGGGGGTGTATTCCACGCGCCTGGAATACAGGGGTTCGGCCCATTCCACGGCGCCGTTCCGCATGAGGCTTTCGCAGGCCTCGAAAACGTCCGTGCCCGGAGCCAGGCGGATTTCGAAAATGTCCGAGAGCCGGCTGCGGTCGCCGGCATGCGAGGGAAAAGCCGGTTCGGCCTTGATCACGGGAACGGCGGCCAGCGCCTGTTCCCAGGTTTTGGACGATTTGGCCGGCCCCGGATTGGACCGTTTGACCGCGATGAGCCCGGCGGCGGCCCCGGCCTTCCGGAGCGTACGGATTCCGGGGGAACGGAAACCGGAAGCGGCCGGTCCCGATTCTGCCGCGGCAACAAGCGAAGACAGGAGAAACAGGGCGGCGGCGGCCCGGGCTGTTCGGATGCGCGTCATGAAACCACCTCCACGGCAAAAACCGTTACACACCGTAATGCGCGGCGATCTCTTCCTCGGTGACCCGGTGGAGTTCTTCCCTGGGAAGAATGGAAACCACCTTCCATCCGATGTCGAGCGTTTCGCCGATGGACCGGTCTTCGTCTTCGCGCTGCGAGAGGAACCGCGCCTCGAAGGCTTCGCCGAATTCCAGGTATTTGTGGTCGAGCGGGGTGAGCTCCTCCTCCCCGATCACCGAGGCCAGGGCGCGGACGTCCTTCACCTTGGCGTACGCGGCGAACAGCTGGCTCGAGACGTGCGGGTGGTCTTCGCGCGTCATGCCCTTGCCGATGCCGTCTTTCATGAGGCGCGACAGCGACGGCAGCACCGAGATCGGGGGATAGATGCCGCGCTGGTGCAGCTCGCGGTCGAGCACGATCTGCCCCTCGGTGATGTAGCCCGTCAGGTCGGGCACGGGGTGCGAAATGTCGTCGTTGGGCATGGTGAGAATGGGCACCTGGGTGATCGAGCCGGTGGAGTTTTCGACCATGCCGGCGCGCTCGTACAGCGAGGCCAGGTCCGAGTACAGGTAGCCGGGATAGCTCTTGCGCGAGGGAATTTCGCTGCGGGCCGTCGAGATTTCGCGCAGGGCCTCGCAGTAATTGGTGATGTCCGTGAGCACCACGAGCACGTGCATGTTTTCGTGGTAGGCCAGGTACTCGGCCATGGTGAGGGCGGTGCGCGGCGTCACCAGGCGTTCCACCGAGGGCGAGTCGGCGAGCGAGAGGAACATGACGACGTTTTCGAGAACGCCGGTTTCGCGGAAATTGTCGATGAAGTAGCGCGACACGTCGTGCTTGACGCCCATGGCCGCGAACACGATGGCGAACGACACGTCTTCGCCCACGATCTTGGCCTGGCGCACGAGCTGCGCCGTCACGCGGTTGTGCGGAAGACCCGAGCCCGAGAACACGGGCAGTTTCTGCCCCCGGACGAGCGTGTTCATGCCGTCGATGGCCGAAATGCCCGTCTCGATGAATTTGGTCGGGTAGGTCCGCGACGTGGGGTTGATGGGGCTCCCGTTGACGTCCCAGCGCTCGTCGGCGATGGGGTCGGGCCCGCCGTCGATGGGCCGTCCCAGTCCGTCGAACACCCGGCCGAGCATTTCCTTCGACACGGGAAGCGTCTGCGGCTCGCCGCTGAAGCGGACGACGGTGTCCGACAGGTTCAGGCCGCTCGTGCCCTCGAAAATCTGGACCACGGCCGCGCCTTCGCTCGTCTCGAGCACCACGCCCAGCCGGCTGCGCCCGTCCTTGTCCTCGAGCTCGACCAGTTCGTTGTACCCCACGTTGTGTATGTTCCTGATGAAGAGCAGCGGGCCCTCGATTTTCTGTACGCCCCGGTACTCCCGTGATTTCAGCAGCGTCTTGGATGCGGCGGTGGTCATGCGTTCACCTCGATGTGCGTCATTTCCTTTTCGAGCCGGGCCAGAAGGTCGTCGAGCTTATGCGCCTCCTCGTTCGACACGGCGAATTTCATGCGGGCGGCCTCGTGGT
>JBFZEN010000167.1:0-5455 GCA_041306805.1 bacterium | reverse complement strand
CTTCCGATCTTCCCCATGGGGACGCTTATACAAAGATTTCAGATCTTCGATTAACGATTTTTTTTAATTCTGAGATCTGAGATCGCCAATCGTCGATCTGACATCGTTGGTTCATCCGTATATTGGCGGAAATTAAAAAGCCCGATCAATTCGAATCGGGCTTTTTAATTTTTATCCATGCCGTGAAAGACTTCCCGCCTTGAGCGGGGTATTCATGATCTCAGACCGAAGGTTCCGCCAGGAATCCCGGACCGCAGGTCTTTGAGAACGATGATTGACGAACCGCGATTGCAGAATTCTTTTATATTAGAAGATAAAAAATGCAATTAAGTAAAGTTCATGAAAGCCCGTCAATTGAATCCGGTTTATTTCCCTTCCAAATAATTTTTTATATTTCACTACATCAGGATTGAAAGGAGACGATATCATGGAAAAGAAAATCATGATCCTTTTTGCCGCCCTGACGCTGTGTTTTGCCTTACAGGCGCAGGTTCCGTCGAAGATCCCGTTGAACGCGCCCGCCTGCAACGAGGGGACACTGCTGATGCAGGCACTCAAGGAGAGTGCAATCCTCACCGGGTTTCATGGACAGGGAAATTCCGCTCCTGAACCTCTCCAATCTGTCATGGTCCGCCTTCGGCATCAACCGTCCGGCCGTTTACCTTTTGAAAAAATCTCCCGGAATTTCCTTGAAGTACTTCATTTCGTTCGTCAATCCCGTTCTTTCTATGCTTTTGACCTCGAACAGCGCGATAAAGTATTCCGGGATCGTTTTGTTGATTTTTTTGACATCTTTGACAAATTGGGCCCGCAGGTCCGAACGGCACAGCATTTTGATCCTTTCCAAACGGCCGCCGTACCCGAATCCCCCGATGAACATGTAGTTTTCACCCCTGAAACCCGGTATCTTGATCAACGCCGAGTAATCCACATTGTACTTGTTCTTCTGTTCGTAGGCCGATTCGATACGCAGGAATGAACGCACCGTATCGCCTTTGCCGCCGACGATGAACAGGCGCTCGTCCGGCCGGTACCGGTACTGGACGGGTGTTCTGCTGACGATCTTGTTTAAAATCCTCAAATTGTAAAATTCACCGATGTAAATGACGTTGTGGTTGCGGATCGTCTCGAGGGACAGGGTCGAGGACAGATGCAGGGACACATCGTTCTGAAAATGATAAGCCAAGTGGAGAATGTCCATCAGGTTGTCGGCTCCACCGTAGGGCAAGGCCGTTATTTCCGATTTCCAGAGTTTCGCCTTCGGATTTTGAACAAGATAGTCTGAGAGATCATTTTCCGAGTTGATTTCCCAGTCCCTGATCTGGCGGTATCGGTTTTTATCGGGACTGTATTCATCCATCACGAAATCATCGCCCAGAATGACGGCCACGGGAAAGCCGTTTTCAAAGAACGAACCCCATACCGGGTCCCGGGGACCGACGAAATCGGCGGTCGGGAGAGATGAAATCATTTGCCTGTAACGGGATTGTCTGGAAATCAGGCATCCAATGACGAGCAAGAGAAGAAAGATCACGATCCATTCCCGCCGTTTTAGGGCTGAAACGGCGTTTTTGAACAGACTGGCTGTCCTGATCACCCTGGGCATGAACTTGATTTCATAATGTCCCTTGGGTATGAGCAGCCTGACCGCGTCCGATTTCCCCTCGTTGGCGTAATAATTTTCAAGTTTGTTCCGCAGGATCAAAATATGGTAGCGGACGGTCGAATCCTTGTTCGAATTGAAGTCCGGAGCTTTGCCGAAAATCTCGATGGCAATGGTGATTTCCTTCGGTATCTTCTTGGACAGGGTCGATTCAACGAGATAATTGAGGAGTTTCGAAGAAACGGGGGAATCCTTGAAGGTCTTGCTCAGGAGTATGGTTTGAACGATGGATTTGATTCCTTTGCCGGAAGGTGCGGTCATCTCAATCCTCTCGCTTCTTAATTATATTAATATAAAATAATCGTAATTAAAATCAAGTGGTAATTTCCAACGTCCATAAAACGGTTTTATTACAGTTTTGGGCTTGCGGTACATCCTGTTTGACAATAACTTACCCGTGTTCAATATCCATCGGCTTTTATTTCATTGCCGCAGGCGCCCGCCGGGAGGTCCATTTTGGTAAAGTGGGAATCGTTCCTGTTCATTATTTTTATGGCCTCTTGCCTGCCGGGGTATTCCCAGTCCCGCGCGAAAGAATCGGCCACGGGTGGGGAAAATACCGTTCAAACAGGCAGGGACCTTCCATTCATCGAAGGCGGGCATTTTAAACAGGGTACCCATGTCGATCCGCGGGGGCGCGGACTTGGATTGAACAACCACCATCTGCGGTACGACGGCAAGCCGATTCTGCCGGTCATGGGAGAGATTCACTACACGCGTTACCCGGAGGGGGAATGGGAGGAAGCGCTTCTGAAAATGAAAGCCGGCGGAATCGGCGTGATCGCATTGTACTGTTTCTGGATTCATCATGAAGAGGAGAAAGGGAACATCCGTTTTGACGGAAACCGCAACGTGCGCCGATTCATCGAATTGTGCGCGAAACACCGATTGTGGGCCTTTGTCCGTATTGGTCCCTGGTGCCACGGTGAAGCCCGGAACGGCGGATTCCCCGACTGGTTCGCCAAACAGCGCGGGAACGCCTGGGACCGCGGCTACGAAGGCAGACTGGATCCCGCGGTCGAAAAATGGTACAATGCCCTGGCCGGGCAGTTTAAGGGCCTTGCCTACAAGGATGGCGGCCCCATCATCGGGCTTCAGGTAGACAACGAGGTGCACAGCGAGGGTCCGGGACATTTGGGATACCGGTACATGTCAGACCTGAGGAACCTCGCCCTGGCCGCGGGAATGGACCTGCCTCTGTACACGGCCACGGGATGGCCCGGGCCCGTTCTTCCCGAAGATCTGCTGATGCCGTTGTACGGAGCCTATCCCGAGGCACCCTGGGAGCAGCATGCCCGGAAGCTGACACCGCCGATCGGATACTTTTTCACGGCCGACAGAAAGGACAAGGCCATCGGGATCGACCCGGGTTTTGGCGGCGTCGGGGAATCAAAAGTTCCCGTGTACCGTCACCCGCTTTTGACCGTCGAGATGGGGGGCGGGAACCAGATCACCTATCACCGGCGTCCCAGGCTTGAGGGAAAGGACATGCTGGCCCTTGTTTACACGCGCCTGGGGGTCGGCGCCAACATGATCGGCTATTACGTTTTTCACGGGACGCAGCATCCGCTCAGCTGGCACGATGAGTACCCGACGCAGGAATCGAAAATCACCGTTCATCCGTATCCGAACGACTATCCCATGATTTCTTACGATTTTGAGGCGCCGCTGACGGAATGGGGATTCATGCGCGATTATTACCATGATTTCAAATTGATCCACCATTTCATCAACGATTTCGGATCCGACCTGGCCCCCATGCAGGCCTTGATTCCCGACGGCAATTCCGCCGATCCGGCGGACAGCCTGAGCCTCCGCTGGTCGATCCGCAGCCGGGGCGGCCGGGGGTACATCTTCTTCAACAATTACGTCCGCCAGGTGAATACCGCCGCACACCGGAACGTCCGTTTCAAGATTCAACTCGAAAAGGAGACCCTCACGGTGCCGGACGGCGGAATCGACATTCCCGCCGGCGCCTACGGCATTCTGCCGTTCAATACCGACATGCAAGGCGTTTTGCTCAAGTACTCGACGGCGCACCCCTTCATGATTTTGAATCATTCCGAAAAATGCTATTTTTTCTATGCGATCAACGGAATCGTTCCGGAGTTTACATTTCAAAATTCAACGGTTAAAAAGATCACTGTCCGTGGCGGCCGGGCGGTTTCGATTGGCGATCGTATCACCGTCCGGAACTTGAAGCCGGGGAAAGAATGCAGAATGGAGATCACCGCCGCCTCCGGAGGGCGGTTTGCCGTTTTCCTTCTTTCGGAGGACGAAGCCCGCTGCTCTTATCAATTCACCTTCGGCGGCAGGGAAACCATACTCATGACCGATAAAATGGCCTTTTACGACGAGAAGAAAAAAGAACTGGAATTGAGGTCGCTCGGCGTTCCTGAATTCGATTTTTACGCCTGGCCCCGGCCGGACTTCGCTTCCGCCTCGGTCGTTCAGAACGGGAAAGCGGGATATTTCTGCGCATACCGCGCCGTTCTGCCCCCATGCAAGACACCTGAAATCAAATTCAGGGAAATATCCCGCCGTGCGGACTTCGACGCATACTGCCGATCTCTTGGAGGAAAAACGCCGGCGGGGCCGACATACAGCCATCGCGTCGATCCCGATGCGCCGTATCTGGCGTATGAACTCGATTTGCCCGAATCCATTCCGGAAGGCGCAAACGACATGCTGCTGGAATTCGATTACCGGGGCAACACGGCCCAGGTTTACGCCGGCGGCCGCATCATTGCGGACGATTTCTACAGCGGATCGAAGATGCCCTTCGCGCTGCGGCGCCATCGGGAAGCGCTTCCGAAAAGCAGGTTTCTTTTCCAGATCACCCCGATGATGCCCAAGCATGATATCTATTTTGAAGAGGGCACCGACCTGGAATTCGCGGAGAATCTCCACGCCGCTTTGAAGGGCGTTTCCGTGATTCCGGAGTATTCGGTGAAGATCAGGATAAAATGATTTTTTATCGAAGAAACGAGCAATCCGTCGACTCAATGAACCGATCCCGGCGCAAGCGGGATCTCACACTCTCGGAAGGTCCGGACGATGCATTTATCACCCATTCCTAAAACACTGCGTTTTCTATCGATCGGCATCCTCTTTTGCGCGATTGCGATGTGCGGGAAAAACGAAACCACCGCGGAATTCCGCAGAAATATCCTCCTGAACGATCAATGGAAATTCAAGCGGTGCGCACCACTCGAAGCCGCGCTTGAAACATTCAAAGAGACGGATTACGACGATGCATCGTGGGAAACGGTATCCCTTCCGCACACCCCCCAAATAGAACCGCTTGTGGTGAACGACCAATGGCAGGGGATATGCTGGTACCGCAGGCATCTGGATTTGAAAGAATCGCATCAAGGCAAAAAAATTTTTATCGAATTCGAAGGCGCCATGCAAATCGCCGGCGTGTGGGTGAACGGCCGTTTAAAAACGATTCATTACGGAGGATACCTGCCGTTCACCATCGATATCACCGATGACGTGTCCTTCCGTCAAAGCAACCTGATTGCCGTCAGACTGGACAACCGGGATAATCCCGAAGTGCCTCCGGGCAAACCGTTGAAGGATTTGGATTTTTGCATGTACGGCGGTCTGTACCGGAACGTCCGCATGCACGTCACGGACAGGCTTCACATCACCGATGCCGTTCAGGCGAATCGAACGGCCGGCGGCGGCGTTTTTATCCGGGTCCCCGTCGCCGGCTCCAAACGGGCGCAGATCAGGGTGCAGACGCATTTCGTCAACGAGTACCGGGACCAAACGGGGTGCTCCGTC